>JAGYOJ010000198.1 GCA_018399435.1 Actinomycetota bacterium
CATGACTCTGGGTCTTTGGTTATCAATAGCTTTAATAGCAATAGGGATTATAAGCATTATTTTAGGGTTTTTATCTAAAAGAAAGAATATCTAATATAAATAATTGCTTAGCCTCTAAATGGGGGTTTTAAGTAAATTAATGTTGGTGGACAGAGTAGCTAACATGTGGAATTTAATTCAGGTATAAAAATATTCTTATTCAAATTAAATATTGCAGTTCTAACTCTGTCCACAGTTCCCAGCCAACTTTTGCAGTACTCAAAGTGACCAAAGCTCCTAATTTTAATGAAAGTGCTTATATATTCTTAATAGATTATAAAATTTACCTACCCACCTGAAACTTACAATTGTAGACAAATTAAGAAATGCTTATAATTTTAGTTTTGCTGTTAAAATTCAGGGTTTCAGTCTGGTAATGGATAGGATATCCAGATCTAATTTGGATGCAATTAGATCAGCCATCCTCAATATCCCGGAAATATCGAAGTCTTGTCCTCCTTCCTGTTTAAAAGTGCAGTGATTTTAATCGGCTATTATATTAATAAAATATAAAGTAGTATATCTACTAATTAGTAATTTTTGTTATATATTAAGAAAAGATGAAAACATTTAATTTGTTTGCCATATGCCTTTTAATTATTTTAATTGGGTCATTTGCCTTTTACGGTTGTGCTAAAGATGGTGCTTCCATTGACGAGAGTTTAGAAGAAATAGCCACTCCTAAACAAGAAAAAGATATAATAACCGGTGAAGTTAGCAAGGCCAAACCAATGCTTGAAGGCATGATTAAAATTGCAGGTATTGATAATTTCGAGTTTAACCCCTCAGAAATAAAAACAATAAGGGATGACTTATTCAAGGAGGGCTATTTTTCTGTTTTTGATATACTGGTAGGCCTTGATAAATCTGGAGAAATTGAGATGGAATATTATTTTGATGATGAGCTAAATACCTATGTTATTGGTTCAATAAACGGGACAGAAGGCTGGTGGTATGCAGCATATTATGATGGTGGATGGACCGAGAAAAATGTCTTTAGGATGGACCATTATCCATATAAGGATAAGATGAACATAAGTATCATGGAGGCGAGCCAGGAAGAACTTGAATCTTATTATGATGTTTTCCGTAAAGAAGTTGCCAGGAAAAATTTAAACGGGGGCGAAATAATAATACCCGAGGTAATAATAAGAGGGCCAAATATTGGAGATTTAATTTTTGAAAATGTTAAAATAGAAGCCCATAACCTTAGAAATGACATGCTAAAAGAGGGTACTGCAACCGCAATCGATGCAATAATGACCCTGGGGGATGCGGGTTTAATTGATTATGAGCTTTTCTGGAATGAATCGATAGGGTCTGCTGAAATAGTTAAAAGTTATTGGGTTAACAGGATAAACAAGGATGCAGCATCGGGAAGGTGTGGTTTTGTTTACGAAGAAGGCTCCATGGATTTTTACGGGTTTAATGGCAATCATATACACATACCTTCAGATATAAGGATAATTAATTCACCTGAATATTTAGAATATTACTGGATCTGCATCTAGGATAAAAGTTAAGATAAATCCATAATTCCAAAGGATTAAATAAAGAACAAAAAGCCATAAATTATATAATTGGCAGCATTCTTATTTTTTTTAATTACATTTAAAACTGGTATTATGAGGTTTTCAAACATCCCTTATAGCCATAAACATAAGACCTGTTAATGTAAGCCTTTTAAATTTATTCTGTAAATAAAGGAATATCCGATATCTGTGCTTAACTTCATTTTATATTTTTAGACCTTATTTACAGCATTCTAAATTTTGCTAATATTTTTAATAGGAAGCTCTCATTGCCCCAATTAGATGCTCCAAAGTTATCACTAAGTTTATGTATTTTCTTTAATTTATTCAGAATACAGTTCGACATTTTACTGCTTGTGACATCATTAAATTTTTAAAGTTTTTAAATCCATAACCTCTTCGGGATATCATCTCCATTTTCATCTATGAAATATTACATTGTATATTAAGCTTCTAGAATTTTAGAAATATTAATTTTTATTATTTTTCTTTTGCAACAATTTTTTCTAAATATTTTTTTGACTGGCCTTTTGCTAGGTTTAAACATGTTTTTCCATCTTTGTTTTTAGCATTAACATCAGCGCCATGTTTTATAAGTAACTTAACTATATCTATATAATCTTCCCATGCAGCTTTAGTAAGGGCTGTCCAACCAAAATCATCTTTAGCATTAACATCAGACCCATGCTCTATAAGCAGTTTTACCATATCTGTATGCCCTTTACTCGTTGCCCACATTAAAGCTGTTAAACCATGCTCGATTTTACCATTAACATTAGCCCCTTTTTTTATAGCTTCCCTTGCTTTGTTAATATCACCATTATATGCATGTTGTATTAGTCTCATTTATTCTATATCCCTTCCAGTTAAGATATTACTTAATTTTACTTCTATTTTAATCTACTTAACAATCTCAAGGCTATATTTAGTTTATAACCTCCGCTTAATCTTTATCTCATATATCAGAGCTGCTTACAACAGTGGAATTATTATGTGGCAATATACTGGTAAAAATAAAGGGGAGGGATATTTTAATCGCCGAATTTAATAAGATAGATTGCCGAAACATTACATCAAAAATGTAATTATAATTTGTATATGTAGCTGTATTTATTTTTATTTCGTTTAAAAATAGCTTTTTGTTGGTAACTAGATGGGTTTAATGAAATAATAGTTAAATTAGAATAATAAATAAAATGAAACCTATAGATA
>JAGYOJ010000199.1 GCA_018399435.1 Actinomycetota bacterium
TGCGGCGCACGCCACGGGGTTTCCTCCGTAGGTGTTGCTATAATCCCCCTCTCTTATTTCTTCCCGGATATTTACATGAGCAGCAAAATTTCAAATAGGCAAAATGCTATCAGGATGGCATTGCCAAATGCACTTGACCTTCTGACAATAAGCGTTGAGGCTGGAATGGGCTTTGATAATGCATTAGCTAAAGTGGCTAAAAACATAAAGGGGCCGTTGGGAGATGAATTAAATAAAATGCTGCATGAAATACAGCTTGGGTTTTCAAGGAAGGATGCTTTTAGGAATTTAAACAGGAGGACAGAAGTAGAAGACCTTAATACATTTATTGTCTCCATGCTCCAGGCAGAAACTTTTGGAATTTCAGTAGGAAAGGTTTTAAGGGTCCAGGCCGGTGAGATGAGGACCAAGAGAAGGCAGAGGGCAGAAGAGGCAGGCGCAAAGGCTCCTGTAAAACTGGTATTCCCTTTAATACTTTGCCTTTTTCCTGCGCTGATGACTGTAATTATAGGGCCTGCCATGATTAGGATTTTAGGGTTATTTGCCCAAATGGCTTCACCTTAAATTCATTATTGAATAGTATTTAAATTAGTTATAGGATATTAGCTTAAGTTAATTATTTTATAATTATAATGGCCAATAAATATTCGAAAAAAATCTCTTTAAAACTTAATATTGCGCAATCTAATATAGATCCAACAATTAAGCTCCTAAAAGATGACAATACCATCCCTTTTATTTCAAGATACCGTAAAGAGGCTACCGGCAATTTAGATGAAAGCCAAATATTAGATATTGAAAAGGAGCTTAATAGCTTAGAAGAAATTGATGCAAGAAGAAAGACAATATTAAAAGAGATAAAAAAGCAGGGCAAGCTTACAGATAGCCTAAAAGAAAAGATAATAAAAGCAGACAGCCTAACCGAGTTAGAAGATATTTATCTCCCTTACAAGCCTAAAAAAAGGACAAAAGCAACTATTGCTAAAAATTTTGGACTGGAGCCTTTGGCAAAAACAATATTCCGGCAAGATGATATCAATTTAGAAGAAGAAGCTAAAAAATATTTGACAGATAAAGTAAAAGGAATAGAAGACGCCCTGGAGGGCGCAAGGAATATAATATCTGAATGGATAAATGAAGATAAAAAAGCAAGAGATTCTATCAGGAGCCTTTTTAAAAAAGAAGCAGTAATACATTCACGTGTTGTAAAGGGAAAAGAAAAAGAAGGCAGTAAATTTAGCGACTATTTTGATTACAGCGAACCATTGGAAAAGATATCTTCGCACCGCTTGCTTGCCCTAAGGAGGGGCGAAAGGGAAAAAATATTAAGGGTAATGATTAAACCAGAAGACGATAATGCAATTGAAGCTTTAAATAAATTATATGTTAAATCAAATAATCAATGTTTAAAGCATGTAGAAATTGCTATTGAAGATGGCTACAGGAGGCTTCTTTTTCCCTCCATTGAGACTGAATTTGCAAATATTTCCAAGGAAAAAGCAGACCAGGAAGCAATAGAAGTGTTTATGAAAAATTTAAGGCAATTGCTTTTAGCTCCCATGCTGGGAAGAAAAAGGGTCATGGCTTTAGACCCCGGCTTTAGGACTGGCTGTAAAGTGGTTTGTTTAAACCAACAGGGGGATTTAGTAAAAAATACTAATATTTATCCAAATGAGCCCCAAAAAAGAGTAGGTGAAGCTGAAAAAATAATAAAAGACTTAGTTAAAGAATATGGGATTGAGGTAATAGCAATAGGAGATGGAACTGCCAGCAGGGAGACTAAAGCATTTATTGGATCTATTGATTTTGAGGGTAAAGTTAAGGTTTTTGTAGTTAGTGAAGCAGGAGCTTCAATATATTCTGCTTCCAAGATAGCCAGGGAAGAATTTCCTGACTGTGATGTAACAGTAAGGGGAGCTGTATCTATCGGCAGGAGGCTTATGGACCCCCTGGCAGAGCTTGTAAAAATTGACCCCAAATCTATAGGGGTTGGCCAGTACCAGCATGATGTAGACCAAAACAAGTTAAAAGACTCCTTAACCCAGGTTGTTGAAAGCTGTGTTAACCTGGTTGGGGTTAATTTAAATACAGCAAGCAAGTATTTGCTTACCTACATATCGGGCCTTGGCCCCAGCCTTGCACAAAATATTATTGACTATAGGGCTGAAAACGGGGCATTTGATTCAAGGGAAAAATTAAAAAGTGTAAAAAGAATGGGGGACAAGGTTTTTGAGCAGTGCGCAGGTTTTCTAAGAATACAAAATGGCAAAAATCCCCTTGATGGTAGCGGAGTCCATCCGGAAAGCTATTATATAGTAAAAAAAATTGCAAAAGATTTGGGTTGCAGTGTCAAGGAGCTGATGGGCAAAAAAATTGAAGAAAGGGTAAATTTAGAGAATTATGTTGAGGGCAAGATTGGGATGCCTACCCTAAAGGATATTGCTTCCGAGTTAGCCAAACCTGGAAGGGATCCCAGGGATACTATAGAACAGTTTGAATTTAAAAAAGGCATTGCCTCAATTGATGATTTAAAAGTAGGAATGATTTTGCCTGGAATTGTTACCAATATTACCAATTTTGGCGCTTTTGTTAATTTAGGAATAAAGCATGACGGCCTTATCCACATATCAGAGCTTTCACATAAATACATAGAGGATCCTTCAGAAATAGTTAAAATGCACCAGCATCTTGAGGTAAAAATAATAGATATTGACAGGGATAGGAATAGGATATCCCTGTCTTTAAAGATTTAGCATTATATTTTT
>JAGYOJ010000002.1 GCA_018399435.1 Actinomycetota bacterium
CTTTCTTTTTTTACCTTATTTTTTCATCATTTATTTTTTTTAAAAAAAATAATAGTATAAATAAAAAGTACACTAAAATTTAGTAACTTGATTTTCAAAAATATATAGTGTACAGTCTTTGAAATTTTAAATAAAGGCGGTGATTACATTGACTAATAATCCTAAAAAGAAATCTGAAGAAATTGGAATAAATGGATTAAACAGCATAAGCAATCTGGAAGCAGATATTATGAAAATAGTTTGGGAAAGAAAACAAACTACGGTTAGGGAAGTACATGAGCTTATGTTAAGAAATGAAATGGAGCAGAAAAAACAGGGGTTTATCCCTTATACTACTGTAATGTCTACAATGAATACTTTGGCTGATAAGGGACTGCTTGAGCAGGATAAAAGTTCAAAAACCTATATTTATAAGCCAGCTGTATCTGAAAAAGAATTGGCTAAAAGCATCATTAAATCTGTATCGGATAAGATATTGGGGGGAACTGAAGCTGAAAAAAAAGTTAAAAAATTAATTGAAGAAATAGATAAATAAAAATTTATTCTTTGCCCAAATCTATACTATCAACTTTTGCAACTATAACCGAATCTATACTTTTATCCTTAGTTAATCTAGTTTGGCGGGCCGAGCTCCCATTTACCACTAAAACTTTTTCACCAATGCCTACACCAATTAAATCAACAGCCACCACAAAAGGGGCCAGCCTTTTGCCATCTAGACCAATTGCCTTCACAATTAAAAGTGACTTTCCGGCAAGGCTTTCATCTTTTTGGGTACAAACTACATTTCCAATAACTTCACTTAAAACCATTTCTATCCCTTTTAAGCATTTTTATTTATATTAACTTTATCTATCATGGCTACCACAGTTGCATCAGTAGGCACAAATTCTTCATCAAATGCCCACGTGGCTTCAGAGCCATCTTCATAGCCTACAAGATCACCAATTCCTGAAGAAGTAGAATCTAATGCAACCAGAATATTGCCAGCATCTTTTCCAGTCTCCAGGTCAACTGGCTGAAGCACCTGGATTTTTTTGCCAATAAGGCCTTCGTGTTTTACAGTAGATACAATTTTGCCGATTACCCTTGCATAGTACATAAATTCTACCTCTTACAGGAATTAATTTTATCACAAACTTATTTCATTCCAACAGTTTTTTTAGCCGCCATTAAAGTATTTTTCAAAAGCATGGCTATAGTCATTGGCCCCACGCCGCCAGGCACAGGGGAAATATAGCTAGCCTTTGGCTCTACCCTAAGATAATCTACATCGCCAATCAGTGTAGCCTGTTTTTTATCAAAATCTTCTTTTCTCCATTCCAAAAGTTCACTGCTGGCTTTATCTTTAGTAATCCTATTAATGCCAACATCAATAACAACTGCCCCCTCTTTTACCATGTCTTCTTTTATAAGGTAAGGAACGCCTGCTGCAACTATTAAAATATCGGCATCTTTTGTATGCATCTTTAAATCCCTTGTTTCTATATGGCATATAGTAACAGTTGCCCATTCATTAAGCAGTAGCAGGCTGCAGGGTTTTCCTACTATTTCACTATGGCCCACCATGGTTGCATTTTTCCCTTTTAAGGCAATATTTGTCCTTTTTAGCATTTCAATAATGCCTAAAGGAGTTGCCGGAACAAAGCAGTCTTTCTGGGCTACAAGTTTTCCCATGTTTATTGGGTGAAACCCATCAACATCTTTATCTGGAGAAATAGCTTCTAAAACCTTGTTTTTATCAACTTGTTCAGGCAAAGGAAGCTGAACCAGTATTCCGTGTATATCATCTCTTGAATTTAGCTTTTCTATTTCTTTTAGTATGTCTTCTGTAGAAACAGAGTCATCCATTTTAATAGACTCTGACATTATTCCAACCTGCTCGCAGCCCCTTTGCTTGCTGGCAACATATACCTTGGATGCAGGGTTTTCGCCTACTAGTATTACTGCCAGACCTGGCCTTTTTCCCTTTTCTTTTTCCATTCTTTCAATTTCTGCTTTTACTTCATTTTTTATCTGCTTTGAAATTTCAGTTCCGCTTATTATCTCTGCTATTTTAATCACCTCTTTTAACTAAAATTAATAATTTAAAATTTATTAAAATAGACCAACTATATTTCCATCATCATCTATATCCACTTTTGTACCTGCAGGCACTTTTGGCAATCCCGGCATTGTTCTCATCTCGCCAAGCAGTGGATACAAGAATCCTGCTCCAACTGAAGCCCTTACATCCCTTATTGGAACTGTAAAGCCTTTAGGCCTTCCTTTTAGATTAGGATCATGGCTAAGTGAGAGGTGGGTTTTTGCCATGCATATTGGAAGCTTGTCAAATCCTTGTTTTGTATACAGGTCAATCATGTCTTCAGCTTTTGGCAAGAAGTGTACGCCGTCAGCGCCATAAATTTTAGTTGCAATAGTCTCTATTTTCTTCTTTATAGGCCAATCTAGTGGATAAAGGAATTTAAATTCTGACTTTTTCTCAGCTGCTTTTGCAACTGCTTCAGCAAGCTTTTCTCCGCCTTCTCCGCCTTTTAACCAAACTTTGCTAACCACTGCATCTTCAGCGCCAGCTGCTATTGCTTTTTCTTTTATAGCATCTATTTCTTCCTGGGTATCAGCACCAAAATGGTTTATTGCAACTACGGCCTGGATACCATGCATTCTAACATTTTCTATCATCTTTTCCAGGTTTTCACAGCCTTTTTTAACCGCTTCTACATTTGGGGTGTTCATCTTTTCTTCATCAACGCCTTGCCCTGGAATAAATTCAAAACCGCCGCCATGCATCTTAAGCGCCCTTACAGTGGCCACTATTACTACAGCATCTGGCTTTAGCCCGCTGTACCTGCATTTAATATTAAAGAATTTCTCAGCTCCAATATCAGCCCCAAAACCGCTTTCTGTAACTACATAATCCCCTAATTTTATGGCCATCAAGTCGGCCAGTATTGATGAGTTGCCATGGGCAATATTTGCAAATGGCCCTGCATGGACAAAACAGGGAGTATGTTCAAGAGTTTGAAGCAAGGTTGGTTTTATTGCATCTTTTAGTAGAACTGTCATTGCGCCAGCGCATTTAAGGTCTTCAGCTGTTACCGCCTTTCCATCAGGTGTAGAGCCTACAGTCATTTTAGAAAGTTTTTCCCTTAAATCTTTTAAGCCCGTGGTAAGCGCCAGTATTGCCATAACCTCGGATGCAACAGTGATATCATAACCAGTTTCTCTTGGAACTCCATTTAACTTTCCGCCAAGCCCAACAACTATGTTCCTTAAGGCCCTGTCGCTTACGTCAACAACCCTATTAAGGGATATGCTGAACGGGTCAATTTCTAATTCATTGCCCTTCATTATGTGGGTATCAAGAAAAGCTGCCAAAAGGTTATGGGCTACTCCAACAGCATGTATGTCGCCAGTAAGATGCAAATTAAAGTCTTCCATTGGAAGAACCTGGGAGTTTCCGCCCCCGGCTGCCCCTCCCTTAATGCCAAAAACGGGGCCAAGGGACGGCTGCCTTATGCAGGTGACAGTCTGCTTGCCAATCCTATTTAATGCCATGCTCAAGCCTATAGTGGTTACAGTTTTGCCCTCCCCCAGGGGAGTGGGTGTTATGGCTGTTACATCAATATACTTTCCATTAGGCCTGCCCTTTAAGGCATCAAGAACTGATAATTCCACCTTTGCCTTATAATTTCCATAAAGCTCCAGATACTTTTGATCAAGTCCTACAGAATCAGCAATTTCAGAAATATGTTTCATTTTTGCCGCTTGTGCAATTTCAATATCGCTTTTCAACTTTTCTCCTTTCCTATCATATACAATCAAAATTAATATAAAAAATTCTTAGATGGCATTATAACAAACATGTTACAAATAATCTATCATGAGACATATTCCTTTAAAAATTTTGGCACTTCTCCTGCTTCCCTAGGCCCAACTATTATACTCCAGCCCTCTTCGAGCTCATCTTCTAATTCACCCTGGAGTTGTGCTACATACCCTGGGATAATTAACTTCCTTGTTTTAACCTTTTCTTCTATCCCGCTTTTTTTAATATATTGGGCAATAAGCTCTGGTATAAATTTACCTGCTGCCCAGGCAGTTAGAACTGACTGGCCTTCTACATCCATTACAAGAAGCCAGCAGGGCACCCTGCTATTTTCAATTTCACCTGAAATTATAAAATAGGTTAATGAAAAATTGGTAGTTATAAGCACTGGAGAGTTTTCATCAGGATTTCCAATTTCATAGATTTTCTGTTCAACTTGCATGGGCTGCCTTGGATCTGTGTAAATGTTTTGCCTGTAAACCAACAATGGATAAATATTTTCTGCTTCAGCATTTGAAAGAACTATGATAGACCCGTATTTAGAAACAAAGATTGAAGCAATTAAGGCCTCCGTTAAAGAATCTTCAGCCATTTCATTAGGGAATACTATTGTTGGATAGCCAAAAAGCCTGTTTTTCTTCTTAATTGCTGCAGTCCTCAAGATTATTTGATTAAAAAAGTCTTCTTTTAGATCTCTTTTCCCTATATCTATTACTGCGTTTTTGATTCCATTTTCCCTAATTTTTTCAGTTAAAGACAGAATATCCTCAAATGTCTCGCCCCTTACTACAATTGGGCAACCAGTATCTTTGCTTATCTTTATAAAGTCATCCATATTTTCTTTTGTGGCAGCATGCAGTAATGGCTTTTTATCTTTAAGCTCTCCTGCCAGATCCCCTAGAACTTGCAGGTCCCCAGACATTAAAACCAAGGGTTTTAATGTAAGCGAGCTAACTTTTTTTACAATGTCCTTAAATTTGCCTGCATCTTTTGACTTATTATTAATACAGATAGCATCTACCTTTAAAATCTGGCCCACTCTCTCATATTCAGTTTCATTAACTTTTTTTATAACTTTTTCTATTTCCCCATCGCTTAAGCTATCATCAATATTTACAGCAAAAGCGTTTTGGTTTACAAATGTTCTATCATGCCTAAAAAGGACATTTTCTTCTCCTACCACAAAAGCATCATCGCCGTTTCCTATCTCAACTTTTAGTATAGGTGGCTGCGATGCTTCTTCTAATTCGCTTTTTGCTTCTTCTGAAACATGGGGGCACTTATCAAGCTCAACCTTTCCTGCGGCAAGCTGCATGGCAAAAGCCAGGCAAGTGGGAAAACCACAATCCTTGCAATTGGTTTTTGGAAGTTTTTTAAATATTTCTAAGCCGCTTAAAGCCATAAATTACTCCTTTGTCTTTGTGTTTTCAATATTTTTACATCATTGGTTCCATCTCTAATGCTGGATGGTTTACCTTCTGGATCCATTCCAATACTTCTTCTTCTGTTTCTGCTTCTTCTTCTGTAGCAATCTTATCTAAAAAGTCTTCCATTCCCATTTCTTTGGCTCTTTCTACAAGCAAATCTTTAATCTCTTCTTTTAATTCCTTGGGCATCCACACCAGCCTTTTAAGCCCCCCGTCTGCCCTTATGAATTTCTTGGACCCTATAAAGAATTTGCTTATCCCTATAAAGCCGGGGGTTTGTATTCCTCCTCCAACCATTCCTGCAATTGTTGAAAATTTCATTCCACAAGGAGTCATTCCCCCGTGTTCCCTGTTTACTGCCATAATTCCATTGGTAGAAGGGAGGATAGTGGCTATAACTTCAAAACACCCGCAAGAAGTCATTGGATCTTGTATCATTGAATATGCAGAAAAAGATTCTAAATTCTGGTTTGAAGCCTTGTATACGAATTCATTTACGCCTTTCCATATCCCTAGTTGTTCATCAAGGGTTTCACCCTTTTTAACGGGCTGGTTTGGCCCTGCAGGGCTTATTTCATAAGCGGCCCTGCAGTCAAGCCAGTTATAAGCTCCGCAAAGCCCTGGCCTTTCAGGAGATACCACACAAACATGGTTTGGAGCAAATGACTGGCACAAGGTGCAAGAATAATAAGTATCTACAGATTCATCTGTAAGGGCTCCCATTCTTTCGTCCCTTGTTTTAAATATTTTTCTTGCTTTTTCTTTTAAAGCCATTACATCTTCTGGATTGGTATAAATTTTTACTTGCACTTTATCTAAGATATTCCCAAAATCAGAATGCATCTTAGCATGTATAACTGTTCCAATATGCTTTATTTTAAAACCATTTTTTACTGCGTCCTTTGAAAACCTTATCCATGATATATCCCTCTGGCCCATGTGAAAAACTCCAGAAGGGTAATTTAGGAAATAATGGATCTGCCTTTCTGTAACAGGCTCAAAATCCTGCTGCATTTTCCTTCCTGATACTTCCACTAATATGCCCAGGGGCAAAACATCACCTTCCCCGACATCATCCACTTCCGGCCCTATAACTTCAATTTTGCCGTCTTCGACTTCAGAAGAATCTGCCATAACTAAAAGTTCTACAGCATCGCTTTTGTTTCCGCCAAATTCTAAATAAGTGTTTTCCTTTCTAACCCTCTCGCCTTCAAATGCCGGCCCGAAAGGAACAGGCACATCCACTTTTTCAACTGTAATTTTTAGGCCCCTGATTTCAATAGCCTTGGTTACCATTTCCTCTTCATCTATATTTGAAACTACGTGCTCATAAGTGCAAACTCCCCTGGGAAGTATTTCCGGTATTGGCGTATTGGCAACAGTAGGAAACCCAAAATTAATGGCCCCTGCAGCATTAGCATATTTTTCATCGTCAACTTCTCCCAAAGCCAGGACAAAAGCAAATACCCTGGATTTATTATATAGAAGCATTCTCCTGTAATCCCCGGGCTGTACGCCCCCGAAACTCATTGCTGCCCTTGCAGCAAATCCTAAGGCATAAACGGCAGCACTTATGTCCTTGCCAAAAGGAACCAGCCTTGTCTCCCAGCCAAGGTCTACCCCTTCTTCTGCTAACTGCTCTGACATAGTAATGCCATTAGTAGACCCTGCCATAAATACATATATACTTTTCTCCTGCAGTTCCCTTGCTATCTGGACTGCCATTTCATTGGTGGATGCAGCCCCAACGCATGCAGCAAAGCCTGGAGCTGTACCGTCTACAAATTCTATTCCGCGCTCCCTTATAATCTTATCTTCAGCCGCCCCCAGCCAGATCCCGTTCTCGGGAGTAGGTTCCTCTAAATACTTTATTGCTTCAATAATTTCTTCAACCCATAAAGTCGCAATGCCCGCATCTAGCGTGCCCCCAAGATATGGAATCCAAACCCTGTCACTGGGAATCTGGGGCAATAATTTTTTTGCTTCTTCTATTACTTCAAAACAGTCGCCAAGTTTTTCTACTTTAATTCCGGTCATGCTATAAATTATGGGGAGGAAATAACCGGTATCAGGAAATTCAAGTTTCTGATCTTCTCCTTTTTCTTCAATAGCTTCCTTTACCTTATTTTCTGCATTCTCAACAATCTTATGCGCGCCTTTAATGGCACTTATTGCTATAATCTTAGACATTTCCTAACTCCCTCCTTGCTTCCATATCGTAAAGCACTCTTTCTTTTTTAACATCAATTTTAAGTGCTTTTCTTTTCTCCTGGATATGATTTATTACTTTATTCAAAATTTCTTCCACATCAGGCACATATTCCAGCATTCCGCCAACCTTTTCATTCCAGCCTTTAGTCATTATTTCCACAACTTTTTTGCTGGAAATAACAGGTATCGGCTCCCCGCCAAATGCTACATAAACTCCGCTGGCTACAAAATAAGTGCCAATTGATAATGCCTTCTCGCTCATCCATTCAGCAGCAATCCCTGCCACAGGCAAATCACTTATGTCTTCGCCAAGGCCCCCTTCTTCAACAACTTCAGAAACCACTGTCAATATCCTTGAATTATCAACACAGGAACCCATGTGGAGAACTGGGGGAATGCCTACTGTTTCACAAATGGATTTTAGGCCGTCGCCTGCTATCTCCATTGCCTCAGGCATCATTAATCCACATTTTCCTGAAGCAATAGCGGCGCAGCCTGTCTGCACAACAAGGTAATCCCTTTTAATAAATTCCCTGGTCAAAAAGTTATGATATTTATCATGGGGATGCCTTGCATTATTGCAGCCAACAATAGCCACCACACCTTGTATCCTTCCATCAATTACAGCATCATTTAAAGGCCTGAATGATTCCCTGAATCTTCCGCCCAACATGTACTTTATATATTCATGGGAAAAGCCCGCAATAAGATCAGAAGTAATATTTGGAATATTAACTTCTTTTTTTCTATTTTTAAAATTATCTATTGCTGATTTAATTATATCTTTGGCAATGCTGGGAGCTTTCCTTTCATCAAATTCGACATGCTCGGCCCCCGTGATTTTAGCTTTTTCAGAAGTGGTGACCAGCCTAGTGTGGTATTTTTCTGCCACTTTGGCCAATGCCTGCATTATGCATTGAATATCCACAATCATTGCTTCAACAGAGCCCGTCATAAGCGCAAGCTCCTGTGACAAGAAATTTCCTATAGGGGCAATTCCCTGCCTCATTAAAACTTCATTAGCAGTACAGCAAATACCCACAACATTTATTCCTTTAGCCCCCTTCTCTTTAGCATAATCCAGCATTTCCTTGCTTCCAGCCATTTCCACAATTACCTCAGATAGGGTAGGCTCATGCCCGTGAACTACAATATTTACATCATCTTTTGATAGCATTCCCAAATTAGTTTTTGCAGGAAGCGCTTTTGGAGTGCCGTAAAGTATGTCTGTAATCTCAGTTGCGATAAGTGAACCGCCCCAGCCATCTGATAATGCATTACGAAGTGCATGGTCTAAGATATGGTCGGGATCCTGGTCGACACCAATATGGGTACGGTGCAGTGTTTCAACAATTTCCCTATCAATTCCCCTGGGAGAAATGCCTAACTTGTCCCATTTTTCCTGCCGTTTTTTTGGAGCCATCTTCAAAAGCTCTAACTTGCCTTCCTGCTGGCCAAAAAGAGATAAGGCCTTTTCAGCTACTTCCTTTCCTAATTCATTTATCTTTTTATCCTTTACCTCAAGGCCCAGGTTTTTTGCAAATTTTAAAAGCTTCATCTCATCTTTTATTTTTAATCCTTCAGCATTTCCTTCTGCCACATCCTTTAATAGCTGGGCCAGGCCTCTCCCGTGATCAGAATGGGCAGCTGCCCCTGCAGCAATATGCCTGGCAAGATTCCTTGCTGCTATAGTATCTATTGTTGCGCCGCATAATCCAGTTTTTCCTTCCCTTACCCTGCAGGGCCCCATAGCGCAATTCTTACAACAAATGCCTGAAATGCCTGATCCTATAGGACAGCATTTCATGGCTTCAGCCCGGTCAAACGCAGTCTCCATCCCTTCATCCATGTTTTCCAGCATTTCCAAGACTGCCTTGTCTTCAGTTCTGTTTTTGTTATCCTTGGATTTCATTATGTTTTCCACCATCCTTTATTTAAAAAATTAGCCTAGTAATTTATTTATCATTTTATTTATTAATTCAATAGCCTTGGGATGCCTCATTACTACAATATTTGTTCCTGATATAAGGGTGGACATTGCAGAAATAGACTCCCAGTTTATGCCGCGCTGCTCTAAGTTGCCCCATTCAGGATAGTCTTCTTCGCTTTCTTTTGCTTCTTTAACTTTCCATACCTGCGGGGCCAAGTTAACTATGAGCGGCATCTGGGTCATTTTATCATCCTGGAGCAATGCTGCTATCTTCAGCCTTTCCATGCTTGAATAGCAGTATTCAATCCCATAACCAATGCTTGCAGTTGAAGGGTCCATTACTATCCTTTCAGGAGGAAGACCAAGTTGGGTCAGTAATATATTGAGCTGTTTTGCAATGTTAACATCCATTGAATTTACAGATATAACATTATTATTGTAACCCATGCAAGCCGCAGCCACTGTCTTGTAATGGTCTTCTTCTATCCAGCCTATAAGTATATTGGAATCCTGGTTTACTTCTGATACTTTTTTCATCACATCAGAAATTTTTTCCATTGGCCCGTCTCCATAAACAATAATTGGCTTGTCTACAGCCTCCCTTACTTTTTTTACAATTTCAGCTGCCTTGTCGGGTGACATGTCACCTGAATCAGGATTAATGCTTTTTAGCTGCAGGCATATGGCCTCTGCCCCATAATCATTCACGCATTTTTTAGCCCATTTAACCGGATCATCAAAAACATCCTTAAAGTATTTTTCTAGATATTCAGGCCATTTCTCAGGTTTGCTGTCATACACCTCCATTGCAATTATTGGCTTATTTGGAATTTCGCCTTCGAAATTGTAAAAAGGCAGAGCCTTATCACCCCCTACAGGAATTCCTGATTTATTGTCGCCAAGAGTAACAGTTGAAATCGTTCCGCTATACTGGTTTTTCGGAATTTGAAAGCTCAATTTTTTCCCCCTTTTTTGTTACTAAATTGTTACATTTCCCACAACTTATTGTAAATTTTTTTACAAATTAAGTAATTTTATCATCTTTTAATAAAAACTTCAGTCATTTTGATAAAACCTTAAATGATTTTTAAGGCCCTTAATATAGCTTCTGATTTTTTTACGGATTTAGCTGAGGCAGGAAGGCCAAATACAGATTTGGAGGCTAAATCCATTTCAAAAATATCCTCATCATAATTTAGCACTGCAAGCAAATCCAGCCCCTGTTTTTTTATATGCTCTTTAAGCCTGCTATCCAATTTACCCTCAACCCGGTTTACTATTAAAAAAATATTTTTTACATGCAGTTTTAAATCAATTGCAAGGCCCCTGATTCTTGCAGCAGTTAGGATGCCCCTCGGGGAAGGATCGGAAACAATTAATAAATGGTCAATATCTTCTGTGGTCCTCCTGCTTAAATGCTCCATGCCTGCCTCATTATCCATGACTACATAACTGTAATTTTCCTGTAATATATCTATGTATCTTCTAAATAATGTATTTGCAGCACAATAACAGCCAGGCCCTTCTCCCCTCCCCATTACAAGAAGGTCATATTTTTTATTCTCCACCAGCGCTTCTTGTACATTCATTTCAACTAACTGGTCTTTATAAATACCCTTTGCCATTTTGGAAGCATTCTCTTTAAATTCTTCCCGGAGTCCGCCAACAGTGTTTTCTACTTTTATGCCCAGCACTTCATTTAGGTTTGAGTTTGGGTCAGCATCTAAAGCAAGTATTGGCACTTTATCATAATCTGCCAGAGTCCTAATAAGGAGGCCGCTTACCGTAGTCTTGCCGGTTCCCCCTTTTCCTGCAACTGCTATGCTTTTTGTCATAATTATTTTTCTTCCTTGCCTCTATTTTTATTATCCAATGAAAAAATAAGTTCCTCTACTGTTGGAAAATCCTGAAGGTCTGTATATGGGAAGAAAAGCCCAGCTACATACCTGTCCATAAATTTCATATTAACGCTTAATTCAACATAGGTTATTGCATCAGCAATTTTTACTGTCTCTTCATATTTTTTTGATGAAAGTAGCGATAAATAAGAGCCGGTAATCGAAGTATTGCCAAGAAAAGAATATTTCTCAATATTTATATCCGGAAGCATTCCAATTACCACCGCATTGCCTACATTTAATTTCTTGCCCAGCCCTCCGGCCAGGTATACCTTATCTAGGTCATAAACACTTAGCCCCACTTCTTCAAGCAATGTCTTTATTCCAGCATAAATTGCAGCTTTTGCCCTCATTAAATTATCTATGTCAACTTCGCTAATAAATATATCTTTGCCATCAGCAGTATCTTTGCCCTCAACTAAAATATAAAGGCAGTCATCTTTAATGCATCTTAAATACTGATTGCCAATATTTTTATTAAACTTTCCTTTCCTGTCTATAACGCCTTTCATATACATTTCCCCTATTACGTCTATAAGGCCGGAGCCGCATATTCCTTTTGGTTTCCCCCCGCCAATAGCCTCTACTTCAGCCTTATATGTTTCCTGGTCCACCCATACTTTCTGTATAGCGCCGTCTGTAGCGCGTGTCCCGCATTTAACTCCCCCTCCTTCAAAAGCCGGGCCGGCAGAACAGGAGCACCCCATCATCCATTCAGAATTCCCAACTACAAGTTCGCCATTTGTACCCAAATCTATAAATAAAGCCAGGTCTTTGCTATTGCTCATGCCTGTTGCCAGAATGCCTGCAGTTATATCGCCGCCCAAATAACTTGCCACCCCCTGAACACTAAAGACAAATGCATTCTCAATATGTTTTATCCCAAGCTCAGTAGCCCTGCAGTCAGAAAACCTATTGGCAACAGTAATATATGGCTCTTCCCTTATATATTTTGGCGAGACCTCATAAAAAAGGTGCATCATTGTTGAATTGCCTGAAACCACCATTGAAATTATGTTATCAGGGTCAATATGTGAATTAAGCAAAAGCCTCCATATTAAATTATTAATACAGTCAACCACTACCTCTTTTAGCTTTTTTAGGCCGCCTTCCTTATTTGAATAAACAATGCGGTTTATAATATCTTCCCCAAATTTAATTTGGGGATTGTAATCAGAATCACTGCCAATTATTTTCCCGTCATTTAAATCAACCAGATACATGACAATAGTTGTTGTGCCAATATCTAATGCAAGCCCATATAATTCATCATTTTTTTTGCCTGCCTCTATGTTTATAATAAGGCTTTTATTTAAATCTATGGTTACTGCAACCTCCCAGCCTTTTCCCCTGAGCTTCTTTGGCAGATCCCTTATAACATTAATTGGAATTATGCAATCTTCTATATTAAATTTATCCTTAACCGCTTTTTTAAACCTGTAAAGGTCGCTGGTCCCGTAACTTAAGGATGGCTCTTCAACTTTTAGGTTTACCTTTTCAATCCATGGTTTTATTTCTACTTTTTCATATTCTTTTCTATTTATATCCGCATAAACATTTGAAGATTCTGCTAATTTCCCCTTATCAATTATTGCCCTTGTTTTTTTCTGTTCAGGGATAAATACAACCAGGTCATCAGTTATTTTTGTAAGGCAAGACAGGACAAAGCCTTCTTTTTTTTCACTTTCTGAAATAAATTTAGTTTTTTTAGTTTCAGGGCTTCCTTCTTTAATCTGTACAATACATTTGCCGCAAGTTCCCACTCCCCCGCAGGAAGATTCAATTTCCAGCCCTGAATCAAGAATAGCCTGCCTTAGGTTAAAACCATGCTTAAAAGTGCGTGTTTTATTACTTGGAAGAAACTTGACTTGATATTTTTTTCGGTTATTCATTATTACAAAAAAAGCTTAAGCCAAAATTAATGCAATGTTGCAATTTATACAGATTATATTATAAGGGGATTTAAAAAGCAAAAAAGAAAAAGGCAGCCATAGGCTGCCTTATATTAAAATTTTATCTTTATATCTTTTTTTATTTTTCTTCTACATTTATAATAACGCCATTGCTATCTTCAGATTCATTGATGATAATAGCTACATTATAGGTGCCGTCATTAGCGCTAATTGAATAGGAAGAACCATCTTCGCCAAAATCAAAAGACTGTTCACTATCTATTGTCAGGCTGGAAAGCTCGCCTTTATACCAATTAAAAATTTCTTCACCATCTCCTTCAAAAGTACCCGTTACCGCAAAAGCTTTCTTTTCATTCTGGGTAAAAGTTGATGAAGAAGCAATATTTATATCAGGATGGATAGGCACAATACTTGGGAAACCTTCAGGTAAATCTGCGCCTCCAGCGCTGTATTTTGTTTCACCTTCTTCAGTTTTTATAGTCATCTCTTCAGAATCAGAATCTATTTGTATTTCTTCCCCGTCTTCGCCCTTTATTGAAATACTTCCTTCATCCATGTCTATATCTACATCTTGGCCTTCTGCTTCTGCAGCTTTTTCTATTGCCCTCTCAGTAATTTGTTCTGCAGCACACATGCATCCTGTAAACAAAAACGCTACCATTGATATCAAAACAGAAATTATTAATAACTTCTTCATACACTCTCCTTTTATAAGTAATTTGAAGTAGTATTAATATAGATATTTTAAAGGTAAAATGCAAGGGGTTATTCAGCGCATTTGTCACAAAGGCCACTAAAAAATACTTGGAAATTATTTATTTTTAACTTGCAGTTATCATAAATATTTTTCTCAGCATTATCTTTTAACCTTATTTTAATAGAACTTTTTAGGCATTTATTGTTTAAGATAATTTTCCCGCATTTTTCACATATAAGATAGCTTGAAGTCTTTTCTCTGCAATCCTGAGACAACATATATAAAGACTTTTCAGTCCCTACATTAATTTTACAAATAAGCGATAGCCTGCTTAGAAGTTCCAGGGTCCTGTAAACAGTTGCTATGCCAATATTAGAATTAATTTCTTTCAATTTTAGGTATATTTCATCAGCGCTAAGAAACTTATTTTCTTCTCTCAATATTCTTAGTATGTATTTTCTGGGCATGCTAAACTTATAGCCCTTTTCTTTTAATTTATCTTCCCAAAACCTTATTTCCCTAGCCATCTTGTAACATTAATTATAAATGATAGTAATTATTGTTACTATCATAATATAACAAAAAGGCCTACTAGTCAAATTATTATTTTTAAATAGGCCTTTGGCTTTAAATCACTAAATTTTGCTATTTTATGCTAATTTACCTAATCTTCACTAAGCTGCGGAATCCGCTCTATGCCATAATTTGAAGGGAACACTCCTGTTGGACAAATATCCACACATTCCATGCAACTTTCACAATATTTAAAATAAGCTGAATCCGGTATAAAGGTCACCTTTTTATTTATTCCCCTTCCTACAAAACCAATTGCATTATGCTTTTTTACTTCCTTGCAGTACCTGACACATAGGCCGCATAAAATACAATAATTGTTTTGCTTTACATATCTTGTATCTTTTAAACCGTATTTTTTTGCAAGTTCTTTAACTTCTGGAATAAACGGGAAAAGGGCAAGGTAGAGCTCAACCAGTTTTTTCCTTATGCTTTCGACTTTTTGGCTTTCAGTATAAACTGAAATCCCTTCTTCAGCAGGATATGCACATGCTGCTACTATCTTTGATTTTCCCTTCCTGTTTATTTCTACCAGGCAAAGCCTGCAAGCGCCATATTCTTTTAATGCTTCATGGTGGCAAATTGTAGGTATATCTATCCCCAGCATGACTGCAGCATCGAGTATGCTTGTACCTTTTTCTACAGTTACTGGCTTATCATTTATAACCATATTAACCTTATTTTCTTCTTTCATTTTACACCCCTTATTTTACTTTTTCCTTTTTAGCTGCTTGTTTTTTAGTCCCTGTGCTTTTGCTAATAGCAGAGAATTTATCCGGGCAAACTTCCATGCAGGTTCCGCATTTAATGCATGCATCCTGGTCTATAAAATGGGGCTTTTTAGGTTCGCCTTCTATAGCATCAACAGGGCATGATTTAATACATAAACCGCAGCCCGTGCATTTCTCTTTATCTATTTCATATTTTATTAATGGCTTGCATACCTTTGCGGGACATATATTGTAATATATGTGCGCTTCGTATTCTTCCCTGAAATATTTCAAGGTAGTAAAAATAATATTTGATGCAGTGCTTCCAAGCGCGCACATTGAACCGTCTCTAAGCAAAACTGCAATATCTGAAAGCAGCTTTAGGTCTTCTTCTTTGCCCTTGCCATTAATAATTCTTTCATAGATATAAAGGGCCTGCCTTAATCCTTCCCTGCATGGAACACATTTTCCACAAGATTCATCAGAGAGGAATTTTACAAAATAATGGGCAACATTTACCATGCATGAAGTTTCATCCATGACTATCATGCCCCCGCTTCCCATCATGGATCCCGCTTTATCCAATTCATCAAAATCTACAGGCAGATTTATCAATTGTTCGGGTATTACTCCCCCTGAAGGCCCCCCTGTTTGTACTGCTTTAAATTTGCTGTCATTTTGCATTCCGCCGCCTATTTTAAAGATAATATCTTTTAAGGTCATGCCCATTGGGACCTCTACAAGGCCTGTATTTTTCACTTTCCCTACCAGGGAAAATATTTTTGTTCCGCTGCTTTTTTCAGTTCCAATATTTTTAAACCATTCCCACCCTTTATTAATAATTAAAGGGACATTTGCCCATGTTTCAACATTATTTAAATTTGTGGGCTTGTCCCAAAGGCCGCTCTCGGAAGTATGGATGTACTTTATTTTTGGCTCACCGACTTTTCCTTCTATTGCAGAAATAAGGGCACTTGATTCACCAGAAACAAAAGCTCCTGCTCCCCTATGAACCTTAACTTCAAAATTAAATCCCGATCCTAAAATGTCTTCCCCTAAAAATCCATATTCTTTAGCCTGTTTTATTGCCTCTTTTATATGCTCTACAGCCAGAGGGTATTCTTGCCTTACATAAATAAAGCCTTGTGGAGCTCCAATTGCATAAGCGCCTATTACCAGCCCTTCAAGGACGCTATGCGGATTCCCTTCTAAGATGCCCCTGTCCATATAGGCGCCGGGGTCGCCTTCATCAGCATTAACTATTACATATTTAGGGGTGCCTTTAGCTTTCCTGGTAAATTCCCATTTCAGGCCCGTGGGAAATCCTCCACCGCCCCTGCCCCTTAGATTTGATTTTTTAATTTCTTCAATTATTTTATCAGGGCTTTTATCTTTTAATGCTTTGGCTAAAGCTTTATACCCCCCGGTTTTTATATAATCATCTATGCTTTTAGGATCAATTTTTGCATTATTGCCTAAAATTATCCTTTTTTGGTAATTATAGAAGTCTGTGGGGTTAGATTGGTTAATAGGGTTGAGGCTCTCAACAACTTTGCCCCCTTTAAGATGCTCTTCAAAAATTAAATCCACTTTTTCTTTATCTAAGTTATAGTAAGTATTAGTTTTATTGCCCTCTTCTTCAATGGTTAACATTGGCTCAACTGCGCAAAATCCAATGCAGCCAGAAGTTGTAAAAATAATGTTTTCTAATTTTTCTTCCTTTATTTTTTCTTCGACTTGCTCTTTTATTTTATCGGCGCCTGAAGCAATGCCGCATGTGCCTAAATGGACTGTTACTTTATATTTCTTGTTTTTACCGTTTAACTGGCTTTCTTTAATATTATTTGATTCTATCTCTTCCAAATCCTTAAAAGATTTTATTTTTGTAACCATAATTTATCCCCTTAATTATAATTTTTTAATATCTTGTTAAGATCTGCCTGAGAAGGGTCGCTATAATATTTGTCATCTACCATCATTACAGGCCCAATAGCGCAGCATCCCAGGCAATTTACAGTATCCAGGGTAAACCTTAAATCTTTGGTAGTGTCACCAGGATTAACCCCTAAAACATTTACAATTCTTTGCAGTAAATTAACAGATCCCCTTACATGGCAGGCAGTGCCAGTGCATACCAGTATGGAATGTTTTCCCCTAGGCTCTAGGTTAAAAAATTTGTAAAAGGAAGCAATGCCATATATATTAGGCAAAGGCACTTCCATTTTTTTGCCAATATAGAGCAGGGTATGCTTTGGAAGCCAATTATACTGGCCCTGGACATCCAAAAGAATCTGAATTAAATTACTTTTCTCAAAATTATGGGTTTCTAATATTTTGTCTAATTTGCTAAAGTCATTTATTACATTTTCCAATGCTAGCTCCTTTTCTATTTTTATTTTATTCAAATCATTTAAAGCTTCGTTTAATTGCCCCTGTATCCTTAAAATTTCTCCATCTGCAGTTTGTGAATAATTTGATGCAGAAATTTTATTTTTCCTTTTATCTTTTATTTCTTCAGGCACGTCTTTTTTTAGTTTCCCGGTTAAGCTAAATGCCGCTTTATCTGAACCGCTTTTAAGCTTTTTAGCAAGCATCCCCAGCTTGTGTAACATATTTATATTCCTGTAGACTGTCGCCATGCCTATATTTGGGCTTTTTTTATGGGCAAGGAAATAAATTTGGTCTACATCCATCTCTTCATTATTTTCTGCTAAAACTTCAAGTATGGCCTTCCGGGTAGAGGTTAGCTTAACTTGCCTGCTTTTAAGGCTTGATATTAAAAAAGATAATATTTCGTTTTTCTTTTCCATTAATATAAATGATAATGATAATGATTCTCATCGTAATGATACTACCTTGGCGCAAGATGTCAACAGGTATTTAAAAAAAAATTAAATTGCCTAAATCATAGGTATGGGTAA
This sequence comes from Actinomycetota bacterium, assembly GCA_018399435.1. Classification (GTDB taxonomy): domain Bacteria; phylum Actinomycetota; class Humimicrobiia; order Humimicrobiales; family Humimicrobiaceae; genus M55B165. The sequence continues at coordinate 18,110 of JAGYOJ010000002.1, forward strand.
ATAAGAATTATTCTAGATATTGTCTTAAGCAGGTTTAGAAATATAATTTTTCTATATTTTTTTATACCCCGGGCTGTTTGCGGGTGCCTCATAATATTTTTTTATATCACTGTCTAATTTTATTAAAGTAATAGATATGCCTGCCATCTCCTGTGAAGTACAAAATTCCCCAATTTCAGTCGCATAAATTTTTATGCCAGACTGCCCTAAATATGAATGAATCTTTCTTGCCACTATAAACATTTCCATCCTGGTTGTTGACCCATAGCCATTAACAATTGCAATAACACTATCGCCTTTGCTAAAAGGGAGATCTTCTATTAAAAGGCCTAGTATTGTTGTAGCAGTTGTATCAGCATCCATAAGGTTAACCCTTTTTATTCCTGCTTCGCCATGCAAACCCATCCCAAATTCCATTTTGCCTTCCTCAAGTTCAAAAGTAGCCTGGCCTGTTTCAGGCAAAGTGCAGGCAGAAAGGGATACCCCTAATGACCTGGAATTATAAATTGCTTTTTTTAAAAGCTTTATTATGGTTTTAAAATCAAGCCCTTCTTCTGAAGCAGCCCCTGCAATCTTTATAATTACATGGTCTGAAGTTGTCCCCCTCCTGTCTTGCGCCCTCTCTCTGGGCGCAGAAGATATTTCATCATTTATCCTTACAGTGCCTACCTTTATCCCTTCCTGCCTTGCCATATCCTGGGCCATATCAAAATTCATTACATCTCCAGCATAATTGTTATAAAGCAAGATAACTCCGGCTCCGCCATCCGCAGCCCTTATAGCCTCGATTATTTTATCAGGAGTTGGGGCAGCAAATACCTGTCCATGCACTTCGCAGTCGGCCATTCCTTTGCCTATATATTCTAAAAATAGTGGTTCATGGCCAGCGCCCCCGCCAATAACAATTCCCACTTTACCTTTAATTGGCGCATCTGCCCTTGCAACTACATTTAAGCCTTTTATCCTTTTTACTTTTCTGTTATTGGATAATACAAATCCCTCTATTAGCTCGTCTACAACATTTTCAGGATTATTTATTAATTTTCTCATTTTTCCCCTTCTGGCTGATTGACTTATAAATTGCATTTATTATTAAATAAATAGTTGTTGCTCCTGCATCCTGGTAGCCAATGGATCTTTTGCCATGGTATCTTGACCTTCCCTTTTTTGCTATCATATCCTTTGTAGACGCAGCGCCTCTTTTGGAGGCTATGCTCATATTTTTTAATGCTCTATCTATACCCTGCCCCTTATCCAGTGATACCCCTAAACTTTTAACAGCTGGGCCAAGGCTGTCAATCATGGTTTTATCACCAGGCTTTGCGCCCCCTAGCCTGGATATCTTTGCTAGCGCATTAGAAATCATGGCGTAAAAATCTCTTAAACCTATTACATCTTTTCCTTCTGCTTCTTTAGACATTTCGGTAAAGAAAGTCCCGAATAGCGGTCCTGACGCGCCGCCCATTGAAGTTACCAGCGTAAAGCCAGTATCCTTTAATAATTCTGCTATACTTTCAGGTTTATCTTTTCTTATTTTTTCTACAACTTTTGTAAAGCCGCGGGCAATAGTGCTTCCATGGTCGCCATCACCTATAAAAGAGTCTAATTTGGTTAAATAACCCTTATTTTCTTGTATGGTATTTGAAATATAATGGATTGAACGGGTAAAGTCATCTAGCCCTAAATGGTCCATCTGAGCCCCCTGGAAATTATTTATTTGAATCTATCTTATAAAAACTCATGAATGCATCGTCTGGAATATCTACTTTTCCAATTTTTTTGAGTCTTTTTTTGCCTTCTTTTTGTTTTTGAAGGACTTTTTTCTTTCTGGTTATGTCCCCGCCGTAAAGCCCTGCAGTAACATCTTTTCTAAAGGGGGCAATCCTTTCCTTGGCTATTATCCTTTTGCCGATAGCCGCCTGTATGGCTACCTCAAAATTTTGCTTTGGTATAATTTTTCTTAACTTGGAAGCTAGTTCCCTGCCGGCATAATATGCCTTATCCTTGTGGATTATTGTAGATAACTCATCTATCTTATCTCCTGCAACAAGCATGTCCAGCTTTACTAGATCTGACTGCCTGTATCCTGAAACTTCATAATCAAGGGATGCAAAACCGCTGGTAATTGACTTGAGCATATTAAAGAAATCTACAATTATTTCTGATAGCGGCAGATGGTATTTTATTTCTACCCTTTCCATTGAGATATACTGCATATTTTTAAATTTGCCCCTCTTGCTATTGCATAATTTCATTACTTCGCCAATATAGTCCTTTGGTGTAATTACTGTAGCATTTACAAAAGGCTCTTTTATTATTTCTATTTCTTCCTGCGGGGGAAAATCAGAAGGTTTGGTAACTTCAATTTCCTCTCCATTATTTAAAGTAATTTTATAGGCAACATTTGGAGAGGTAGTCATGAGTTCTAGGTCATATTCCCTTTCCAGCCTTTCCTTTATTATCTCCATATGCAGCAAGCCTAAAAAGCCGCACCTGAAACCAAAACCTAAAGCCTGGGATGATTCAGGCATATAATCCAGTGAAGCATCGTTTAAGGACAGCTTGTTAAGCGCATCCCTTAAGCCTTCATAATCCCCGCCTTCAATTGGAAACAAGCCACAATAAACCATGGGCTTTGGTTTTTTATAGCCAGGAAGGCTTCTTGCCGCAGGGTTTTCAAAAGAAGTAATAGTATCGCCAACAGTTATATGCTCCACCTCTTTTATCCCTGTGATTAGATAACCAACTTCACCTGGATCCAGTCTTTGCTTTTCAATCATCTTGGGACCCAGTATTCCAACTTCTTCTACTTGGGTGCTAATATTTTCACCCATGAACTTTATTTTCATGCCTTTTTCAATAAATCCGCTAACTACCCTAATTAAAGCTACCACTCCCCTGTAAGTATTATATTGTGAGTCAAATATTAATGCCTGCGGCGGATCTTTTTTTAAACCCTTTGGAGGAGAGACATCTACAACAATTCTTTCCAGGATTTCTTCTACTCCCTCGCCAGTTTTTGCGCTCACCTTCAGTATGTCCTGGGGGTCAACTCCAAGGATTTTTGAAAGTTCGGTTTCAACATCTTCTATCCTGGCGCTGTTTAAGTCTATCTTATTAATCACTGGTATAATCTCCAGTTCATTTTCCAATGCAAGATAAACATTTGCCAGTGTCTGGGCCTGAATTCCCTGTGAAGCGTCAACTACAATTACCGCACCTTCACAAGCAGCAAGGCTCCTTGAAACTTCATAGCTAAAATCAACATGGCCGGGGGTATCAATTAAATTAAAAATATACCAGTTTTTGTCTATATTGCTCTTATACCTTACCCTAACAGCATGAGATTTAATGGTTATCCCCCTCTCCCTTTCAAGGTCCATGTCATCAAGGTACTGGTCAAGCATTTCCCTGGGGCTTACAGTTTCAGTAACTTCAAGTATCCTGTCTGCAAGCGTAGACTTGCCATGGTCAATATGCGCAATTATAGAAAAATTCCTTATGAACCTGCTTTCACTCATTACTTCTTTTAAATCCCCTTCTTTTAAAATCTTTAAATATGTTCATTACATATTTTATCTCATCCATTTTTAATATATAAGTAAATATAATGTAGATAGCGCTACCGGCAATAATTGTTACCGCTATTGCTATTATTAAATATATCAGCCCTTTATATGCAAAAGATTTAAGATAATGCCATATAAAGTAAACAGAGCCACCCATTATAGCAGAAGCAAGCAATATCTTTAAATACGATATAGTTATCCTTTTCCCGCCAAGGTTTCCAATATTTTTCCTTAATATAATTAAAAGTATCACTGTATTAGATAATGCAACAAGTGAGGTTGATAATGCAAGCCCCCCAACATCCATAAACTTAATTAAAACCCAATCCAGAAGAAGGTTTACCCCAATTGAAATAGAAGCAATTTTTAAAGGCGTTTTTACATTTTTAAAAGCATAAAAAGTACGGTTTAAAATCATGAGCAGGCCAAAAAATATTAAGCCTATGCTGTGAAAAATTAATATATATGAAACCTTAGCCGTATCCTGCGCAGAGAAATTATAATGCTCAAATAATACTTTTATAATAGGATAGCTTAATATTGAAAGCCCAATGGTCGCAGGAACCATTATATAGCCTATTTCCCTAACACCTAATGAGAAGCTTTCTTTTAGGCCTTTGGTATCTCCAACTGCAGCTTGCCTTGAAATCAGGGGATATAATACTGTAATTACTGCTACGCTAAAAACCCCTAATGGCAGGTTTGCCACCCGCCAGGAAATAGTCAGGGCTGTAGTATTTCCTGCACCCAGGCTTAGCGCAAAGAAATTATCAACACTATTATTTAGCTGGACTGCCCCCAGGCTTAAAAGTATTGGAATCATTAATGAAAAAATTTCTTTTACTGCCTCGTGCTTTAAATCTATTTTAAACCTGTACCTTATTCCTGAAACCTTAAGCTGTGGAACCTGGACTAAAAAATGCATAAATGAGCCTACAATGACCCCTATGGCCATGCTTACAATTCCAAATCTGGGAACCAATGCTACTACAAAAATTATAGTAATAATGTTTAATACAAAAGGCGCAAGAGAGGGGAGCGTGAATAAATTATGGGAATTTAGTATGCCTGTTGCAAGGCCTGAAAGGCTAAGGCTTACTAAAGAAAAAATCATTATCCTATTCATTAAAACAAACTTTCCTATGTCCAGCTTATTATTTGCAATTACAGACAAAAGCTGGCCAATTTCAGGGGAGAAAATAAAGATAATTATAGAAATTAAAAAAAACGCTATAAACATTATAGTGCCAATTGAGTTTACGAAATTTTTTAATTCGTCTTTTTTACCTTTCTTTAGGTAAGATGAATATATTGGTATAAAGGCTGCTATTATTAATGATTCCGCAAACAGGACCTTAAAAAGATTGGGTATAAAGTATGCCCAGGTGAATGCATCAGTATCATAGCTAATGCCAAAATAGCCAGCCATGATTTGGTCCCTTACCAGGCCTGAAACTTTAGAGAGCAAAATTGCTATTATAACGATGGCTGTAGCGCTAAAAATTTTTTTTCTTGAAAAAAAGCTATCTTCTGGCATAATCTTTCCTGTTATGTTAAAAAGGAATTATATCATTTAAATTTCTTAAATTATAATAAATATTTTTAATTTTTTACAAAAAAGTGTTAGAATAAGCTTTCGATTAAAAGTTAACAGGAGGAATATAGCTAAATGCCAAATATACAGTCTCAGATAAAAAGAGATAGGCAGAACAAAAAAAGATATTTGAAAAATAAAGGTTTAAAAAACAGGATAAGAAGCATAAATAAAGAATTTCTACAAACTATCGAACAAAAAAATGAAAAAGAAGCAGAAAAGAAATTGAGCTTGCTTTTTAAAGCCCTGGATAAAGCCGCTAAAAGCAATGTGGTGCATAAAAACTATGTAGCAAACAAAAAGTCAAAAGCTAGCCAAAAGCTCGATTCATTAAAATCTTAAGTTACTTGCAGATTTCTGATATTAGCTTGCTAATTATATTCTTGCTTGGGGTTACATTATCCCGTAAGCTAATATCAGCATCGTTTAGCAGTCCCATTGCCCTTATTGCTTCCCGCTCACTGTAATTTTTACTAAATCTTTCATACTTGCTAAAGATTTTCTTTACCATAAAATCAGGGGCATTTATATTAGAGCTTACAAGCTCATGTGCTTTTTGGCTTTGGCCATAAATGATATATAGAATTGTTTTAAACATCCTATATGTTAAAGTTACAACCCCTATCAAATTATCACTTTCTAAAAGCAAGGACTTTAAAGCTTTTAGCGCTTCTTCCTTGTTCTTTTCGCCAATAGAATCTATAAGGTCAAATATCTTGAGATTATATACCCTGCTAACAAGGTGGTTGACTGAATCTATATCTATCTTTTTGCCATCCTGTGATTGGGCATACAGCAGGAGTTTTTCATATTCCCTTTTGAGCACGGTAAGGTCCCTGTCAACATTTTCTATCAATGTTTCTGCAGCTTTTTCTGTTATATGTATGCCATCTAATTCCTGCTTTTCTTTGAGCCACTTTTTAATACTGCCTGTTTTTGGCTTAAATATCTGTTTAACTTTGCCTTTAGCTTTTACTGAATCCAAAAATTTCTTATTAATCTTTTTGCTTGTAGCCGTAATTAAATAAAATATGCTGCTGTCTTTTTCTAAATTTTTTATTCTGTCTGTTAAAATTTCTATAATTTTTTTGGGAAAATTTTCTATATTTTTAATAACTATAACTTTGTGGTCTGAGAAAAAAGGGGGAATAGTTAAAAAATTAATAAACTCTTTTTCATCCAATTCATCTGGATTATCAAATACCATAAAATCAGTATCAAGGTTTATCTTTCCCTTAAGCCTTTTTTTAATATTCTTTATTTTTTCATCTAAAATTCCCTCGCTCTTGCTTATAAAGAGCTGGCACATCTTTTTATTATTTTCAGGCATATTATTTATCCCCCGGCTTGTATTTGTATAATAATAACAATAAAAATAGCAAAAGAATATAATATATTGTTATCATTTTAACTGGAAAATTTTCAAAATATAAGGTGAGGAAATCCATTTTTCCTAAAAATTCTGTTACTTTTAATGTATATATGAAAAAAGGCTTTGATAAATTTAAGGCCATTCCTCCTAATGGCGGCCAGATTATTGTAAGGGCAGAAGAAAAAATTAACAAAACTAAAAGCATGTAAAACGCAGGCATTACACAAATATTTGACACCAGGCTGCTAAAAGGCACTAATTTAAAAAAATATGCATTCAGGGGAAGAGTTGCTATGATTATGGAAACAGAAATAAATAAAAGCCTTAAGATATAATTATTTTTTCCAATTAATCTATAAATTAAAGGATATATAAAAATAATGGCCCCCATGGACACAAAGGAAAGCCAAAAACCCAGGTCATGAAAAAAGCCTGGATTTGCTATTAGCAAAAAAGAAAAAGATATAAAAAAAATATTTTCACTCCTATATTCCCTCCCTTCTTTTCTGGAGAGCAATACTATTAATATCATCATCGAAGCCCTTATAAGGCTGGCTTTTATGCCTACAATAAAATTAAATATTAAAAGGGAAAAAAATATAGGCATAAAGATATTTTTTGCTTTATTAAAAATCTTTAAAAACAAAAATATTAATATTGAAAGGTGCAAGCCGGATATTGCCAGCAGATGGAATATGCCGGCTTTTTTAAAATTATTAAGTATATTCTGGGAAATATTTAACCTATTTCCCAGGACAAAAGCTTCTGCTAGGCTGGCATGCTTAAAACCCAAATAATTATAATAAGTGTTTTTTAAAATGCCATAAATTTTGCTTCTAAATGAAAAAATTTTTGCTGAAAAATTTTTTGGATATACTTTATTTATTTTTTTTTCTTCTTTTTTTGGGAAAAAACTTATAAAATCATCCCTTTTTAATTTACTCCTGGTTTTGAGCTCTATTTTTTTATCTATTTTTGTTTCATTGCCTTTTACAAAAATTTTATTAATTGAAACTTCATAAATATATTCCTTGCCCCATTTTTTTGGGTGGCTGCTCACCCTCCCTTCCATTTTTATGTCTTCAGGCAGGTTTTTAAAGGCTATTGGCTGGTTTTGGAGCGTATAAATATTAAAAGAAATAAGGCTGATGGCAAAGAAAAAAAGAAAATTTAGCAATATAAAGAATGCCTTTCTCTTTTTAAAAGAAATAATTACCCCTGAAATTAATAATGTGGGAATGATAGTTAATAGGATATATTGATTAATTATATAGAATTGGCCCAGGTACATGCCAGTTAATACACCTGCTGCCCAAAATATGAAATAATTTCCTAAATACTTATAAGCTCTTTTATATTTTGGTATTTGCTATCACCAATTCCATTAATTTTTTTTAAATCTTCTTTTTTTCCAAATTCCCCGTTTTTATCCCTGTAGGCTATGATATTTTCTGCTGTAACCGGCCCAATGCCAGGAAGCTTTTCAAGATCAGCTGCTGAAGCGTAATTAATATTTACCAGACCATTACCTGCCGCCTCCTCTTTTATTGAAGGGATATATATTTTTTGTTCATCTTCTGCTTTTTTTGCAGGATTTATCATGCTGGTGGCGGCATTTTCTGTCATGCCTCCAGCAGCTTTTATTACTGCATTAATTCTTGAGCCTTCCTTGACCTCATATACTCCAGGATTTTTTATTTCTCCACAAATATAAACTTTTATCAAGGCATTGTTTGGGCTGCTTTCGGTATCCGGATTTTTTACATAGCTTTTTAATATATTTTCTTTTGTCCTTATCTCTGATTTAACTTTAAAAAATAAAATGGTAAAAACTAATAATAAAATTGCCATAAATATGAACACGGCAAGATATAGATGCTTGCCCCTATCATATTTAATTCTATCCAGAATGCATGAAAACCTTGAAAATATATTCATATGTGTATATGAATAATAGCATAAAACCATAGATGATATCAATATTTACTTATAATAATATAAAGCTTTATTTATTTTTACTTGAATAAGAGACAAAATTTATAAATAATAAAGACGAGGAGGTAAATTATGAAAGGTAAAATTATGAAGATACATTTGTTAGCAATCGATTGTCAAAG
>JAGYOJ010000020.1 GCA_018399435.1 Actinomycetota bacterium
ATTTTGTTTTTCCTAAAAAAATTAGAAAAGGGTATTTGCCGGGAGCTTAATAAAATCTAAGACATTAAGAAATATGTTATCTTAAAAAGCAACTTTTAGGTTAACAGATACAATTATGCTGACAGCTGGCTCTCAGAAAAGTTTCTGGATACAAGGCTTTCAAAAGATACGGTAAGTCACCTGCCTGAAATCCTTAGTCACCGGAGAGAGGCTATAGTAAATTTTGCAACATTTTTATCATTAAAACTACCTTTGGAAAATCTCCTTGCTAAATTATCTTAAATAAGTCTAATTTTTCCACAAAATGGGCAAAGTGGTGAGGATGATTAATCAATCCGCAAAGCATAAAAAGCTTGACAATTTAACTAAAATGGAGAATAATCCAAATTAATAATACTAATTTGGAAGGTAATACGATATGGTATTTATAAAGAGAATATTAGATATAAGGCTTCCCCATAATCAATCTGCCTTTCTATGGGGGCCGAGAAAAATAGGTAAAACTACATACTTAAAAAACCATTTCCCCAAAAGTTTAATATATGATTTTTTAAAAACAGATTTATTTATTGAAATTTCTAAGAATCCAGCTGTACTTCGGGAACGTATACTGGCAAAGGATAAAAAGGTACTTAAACATCCAATAATACTTGATGAGGTTCAGAAGGTTCCCCAGGTCCTTGATGAAGTCCACTGGCTAATTGAAAATAAGGGTCTGCAGTTTATCCTTTGTGGCTCAAGTGCAAGAAAATTGAGAAGGGGCCAATTTAATCTATTAGGGGGGAGAGCCTGGCGGTATGAAATGTTTCCGCTTGTCACAGCTGAACTTGAAAATATAAATCTCTTACATATTTTAAACCATGGCATGCTGCCAGTACATTACCTGCAAAATGACCAGGAATGCAAGAAATCTTTAAAGGCTTATGTAGTGGATTATCTAAAAGAGGAAGTCTTTGATGAGGGCTTAACCCGCAATATACCTGCTTTTTCTAGATTTTTTGAAGCATTTGGTTATTCACATGGTGAGCTTACAAATTATTCCAATATTGCCCGCGATTGTGGTGTAGATTCAAAGACAGTTAAAGAATATTACCAAATTCTTGTTGATACACTACTGGCTGTAAGAATAGATCCTTTTAAAAAAAGGCAATCGCGCAGCATTATAACTAAAGCTCCGAAATATTATCTGTTTGATGTAGGAGTTGCCAATTATTTGAGGAAACTATATATAGAAGAAGAGAAGGGCCAGGAATTTGGTAGGGCATTTGAGCACTTTTTATTAATGGAGATACTTGCCTACAGGTCTTATAGTGACAAAGATTTTGAAATAAATTTCTGGAGGACAAAGACTGGACTGGAAATAGATTTGATCTTAGCTGGAGGGGAGATTGCTATAGAGATAAAAGGGGTAAACTGCATATATAAAGGAGATCTTAAAGCACTAGCAGCTTTCGGAAAAGAATATTCACCAAAAAGGAGTTTTGTAGTTTGCAATGAGAAAGAAAAGAGGCTTCATGATAACATAGAAATAACGCCTTGGAATAATTTTCTCCAAGAATTATGGGCTGGAAATGTTTTATGATTACATTATGATTACAAGTACGGCAGGGCAGTTAGTTCTAATAGATTGAGCATACCTTCTCGGATAGGAAGCTTCACCGATAAAAAGGCGGCAAGCTTTTATTTATCCATAAGATGGCAATCAGGCAGGTTGTAATCCAGAGTATTTAATTTCCTGGTATAGCAAGTTCATTGCATAATAATAGCCAGGTATTTTTAATATATATTTATGAAAGCAAGTGGTTTAATTTCAAAACAAAGTTTAGGGCAGATTTTTTTTCATCAGACAAGGAAGTAAAGTAATTAGTTTCATCCCTTGTCTTATCAAACCTAAAAATAATGCTGCTGTCGCTATTTATAGATATTTTTATCTTCATGATGCTATCATGTTCTAAGCTGTCAGTATCTACAGTAAGGTCCCTTTCGATTTGGTAATTTATGAATTTATTTAAGGGGTAGAATTTTATGAAAATATCTATATTTGATATTTCAATATAGATAATTTTTTTATCTGTTAGAAAATAGGCTTTGCTGTGTATTATATCGTCTTTTTTAAAAGACTGTTCTTGCATAGCAATTAAACTTTCTTCTGAAGATATAAAGCCTTCTAAAAGCTTTTGGATTTTTTCCTGGTTTTGGGTCAATTTTTTGATTTTTGTTTTGTTTTCTTCTCTCATAATGCTATTAGTATAATATAATATTTCCTATTTTCGAAATAAAAAATAGTCAAAAAATTAATTTTTTAAAATAAAACATTATCAGGCATCTGTCATTTCCTCCAATTATTTTTTAATTGATTTTTATTTGTTATAATATCGATACTTTATATTTTAAATTAATAAATTATGTCTAAATTTGTAATAAATGGCGGAAAAATTTTATCCGGCGAGGTTAATATTAGCGGGGCCAAGAATTCAGCGCTAAAGTTAATTGCAGCTTCTATTTTAGCAGATAAAAAGATCACGCTTTCAAATGTCCCCATAATTGAAGATGTAAATACTATGGTTAAGGTATTAAGGATTCTGGGGGCTAAAGTAAGTCTGGATGAAAAAAACGGCAAAATTTTAATTGATCCTTCAAGTATTGACAGTTTTGAAGCGCCTTATGAACTGGTAAGAAAGATGAGAGCTTCCATACTTGTGGCAGGGCCGCTTCTTTCAAAATTTGGTTCTGTGAAGGTTGCCATACCGGGGGGATGCAATATTGGGTCTAGACAGATTGATCTGCACTTAAAAGGCTTTGAATTCATGGGAACTAAAAATAGCCTGGAGCATGGATATGTGCACGCTAAGGCTACAGCTAAAAAACTTAAAGGTGCAGTTATTGACCTTGATTTTCCCTCAAGGGGCGCAACAGAGAATATCATGATGGCAGCCTGCCTTGCAAAAGGAAAGACAGTGATAAATAATGCTGCAAGGGAGCCTGAAATTGCAGACCTTTCTAATTTTTTAGTTTCTATGGGAGCTGATATACAGGGTGCAGGGACGGATTGCATTATTATAAATGGGGTAAAAAAACTAAGCGGCACTAATTACAAGATAATGCCGGACAGCATTGAAGCTGGAACATTTATAACAGCTGCCGCGCTTTGCGGTAAAGAAGTAAAGGTAAATGGCGCTGTTTCTAAAAATTTAGATTTATTCTTGCTAAAATTAAAAGAGATAGGAATAAATATAGACATTATTGACAATAATACTATAATAATTAAGGAAAACGGGGCTTTTAATCCAGTGCATATAAGCACATTACCGTATCCGGGTTTTCCTACAGACCTGCAGCCTATAATTGCAGTGCTACTTTCAATTATTTCAGGAGTGTCTATAATTACAGAAAATGTTTTTGAAAACAGGTTTATGTATGTTGATGAGCTTAACAGGATGGGGGCAAATATAAAGATTGACGGCCATCATGCCATAATTACAGGAGTAGGCAAGCTCTCTGGCGCGCCTGTTAGCGCCTGTGATTTGAGGGCTGGCGCTGCCATGGTTTTGGCTGGTTTGGCAGCCGAAGGCATTACAGAAGTTTTAGGCATACACCATATACAAAGGGGATATGAAAATTTTGATAAAAAACTAAGCTTACTTGGCGCAGACATAAAAAAAGAGTAAATTATGAATGATAAAAAGAAAAAAAAATGGAATTGGAAAAATATACCCAAATACGGGAAGGTATTGATTATAGTTTTTGCATCACTGGCGGTTTTAGCGGGGGCAGCAACTGCATACTTTTTCTATTATATAGGCTCAGTAAATGAAACTATAAATTCTGCCACCACAACTGAAATCCAAAGCATACTTGACCCCATAGAGTCTTCCCAGGATCCAGTTACAGTACTGCTGCTTGGAAGGGATTCCAGGGATGCTGAACAGGAAAGAGGCAGGGCCGATACTATAATGGTTTTGCATATAAACCCTGAAGAGAAAAGGGGGTCTCTGCTTTCAATACCAAGGGATACATTGATAGAAATACCTGGCCACGGAGAAGATAAGATAAATGCTGCTTATGCTTATGGGGGAGAAGAGCTAATGATAAAAACTGTATCCAGCCTTCTTGATGCAGATATAAACCATTATGTAACTATTGATTTTAATGGGTTTGTAGAGCTCATTGATGCCCTGGAGGGCGTTGATATTGTTGTAGACAGGCCATTAGAGGACCCAAATAGCGGGGCTAATTTTTCACCTGGCGAACACCATTTAACTGGCGAACAAGCCTTGGCATATACCAGAAGCAGGTCTACAGAATTAGGAGATATTGGAAGAATACAACGGCAGCAGCAATTATTTAGGGCTCTGGTTGACCAGAAGCTTAATTTAAGCTATATGTCTAATATCCCTTATTATTTTAAGATTCTAATAGACAATACAAGGACAGATTTAGACATACTAACAATAATGGAATATTCAAAATCTGTTCTCTCTTTTGACATGGATAATTTTGGAACGGCAATTATTCCATCCCATTCAGACTGGATAGATGACGGCACTATAAGCGTGCAGATTCCAGATATAGAAGAATCAAAAGCCATGTGGGATAGAATCCTAAAAGGGGAGCCTGCTTCAAAATTTAATGCAATTTATACAGAAGTTGAGGATTCTCCTGATTCAATGTCTGCAAACCTTATCTATAACTTTTCTATAAAAGTCAAAAATACAGGAGCGGTAACCTGGACCAGGGATTCAGGCAATGGGTTTTTCTTAGGCTATCATTGGATAGATTTTGAAAGCAAGGAAATGGTAGTTTTTGACGGTAACAGGTGTTTTCTGCCTGGCAGGGAGATAGCGCCCGGGGAAGAGGCAACTTTTAACTTAAAAGTTACTGCTCCTTCTGAGTCCGGAAAATATATACTCCAGATAGACATGGTACAGGAGGATGTTACCTGGTTTTCATATCAGGGAGTTCCCCCTTATGAAAAATTTATAGCTGTTGATGTCTCTTATTCTGCCATGTATGATGATTTGGGGACTACTCCTCTTTATATGAAGCCCGATACCAGGTATCCTATAACCATTAATATAAAAAATACAGGGGCTATTACCTGGGAAAATACCAATGAGCTAGAAATTAATTTTGGCTATCATTGGCTGGATAGGGATACAAGAAAGCCGGTGATATGGGATAATGGCAGGCGCTTGCATATAGACTATTTAGAGCCAGGGGAAGATATTACAGAAGATATTATGGTAATTTCCCCAGAAGAGCCTGGAAGATATATATTACAATATGACCTTGTGCATGAAGGTGTAATTTGGTTCTCAGCTTCAGGGGTTACGCCACTGGAGATAAATGTAAATGTGGGAGAAACTGTAGATAAGAAAGTTACTAGCAGCACAGATGTAATTATAGAAAATGGCAATGGCATAGCTGGGGCTGCGGGAAAGATGAAAAAATACCTTGCTGTTTATGGGTTTAAAATTATTGATTTAGCTAATGCTGATAGTTTTAATTATGAAAAAACTGTTATATATTATAAGGGAGAAACAAAAGATAAGGCAGACCAGTTGGCTATACTATTTACAAGCTATCAGTTAAAGAAGTTAAGTGATGAGGATTTTGAAGAAAGATTTGATGATGCTGATATCGGCTTAGTTGTTGGGAATGATTATTTAGATAATATAAAATAGCTGAATTATGGATATATCAAAAATAAAAAATATATTTTTACAGATATTTTTTGACATATTGGTATTTTTTTCTGCTTTTGTACTGTCTTTTTATTTAAGAGGACAGATTTCTCTGGCCGGGCTTTCAGGACTTCCGGCAGAATATTCCAATTATGTAATTGAATATACTGTCATAATAATTGTAGTAAAACTTGTAATTTTTACCGTATTTGGCATGTATAAAAAAATCTGGAAATATGCCAGCTTGAGGGAATTTATAGTAATAGTTGAAGCGCTGGCTTTAAGCGCTGCAATAATGGTCTTTGTATTTTATATATTTGAAGCGCCATATTTTCCCAAAAGCATACTTATTATAGATTTTCTCTTAACCCTTATAATGATTGTGGGATCCAGGTTTTCTGCCAGGCTGTTTAATGAGCTTAAATTTGGCAATATTTACACTAGGAAGAAGAGGGCTTTAATCATTGGCGCAGGCGATGCGGGCGAGATGATTGCAAGGGAAATGATAAGGCAGAAAAATAGCGAATACATCCCGGTTGGATTCTTAGATGACGACAAATCCAAAATAGGCCAGCAAATCCACGGCGTAAAAGTATATGGAAAAACTATAGACATAAAGGCCTTTATAAAGAAGCTTTCAATTGATGAAGTTGTTATAGCCATGCCTTCTGCAAGCGGTGAAACAAGAAAGCAAATTGCCTTTAATGCCAGGGAGGCGGGAGCAGTTTGTAAAACGCTGCCAAGCCTTTATGAAATTATTGACGGAAGGGCGCATCTTTACCAGGTAAGAGATATACAGATTGAAGATATCTTAGGCAGGAAGCCGGTAAAATTAGATTATTCAAAAATATTTTCAGAGCTTAAAGGAAAATCAATCGTTGTGACTGGCGCCGGGGGTTCCATAGGCTCAGAGATTTGCAGGCAGATTATAAAGTTTAAGCCTTCAGAGCTTATACTAGTGGACCATTCAGAAAATAGCGTGTTTTTAATAGAGCAGGAACTGGTAAGGGAATATAATTATACTACTGCGATACCAATAGTTACAGATATCAGGGATAAGATAAGCATGAGGGGCGTATTTAAGAAATATAAGCCAGAAATTATTTTCCACGCTGCAGCTTACAAGCATGTGCCTCTAATGCAGTTAAACCCGGAAGCTGCATTACAGAATAATTTTGTAGGCACAAAGCTTTTGGCAAAACTTGCAGCTAAGCATGGAGTTAGAAAGTTTGTTATGCTTTCAACAGATAAGGCAGTTAACCCAAATAATATAATGGGCGTATCTAAGGCCCTATCTGAGAAATATCTTCAGGGCATAGCCAAAGAAAGAAATACCGCTTATATAATAGTAAGGTTTGGTAATGTGCTGGGAAGCCAGGGGAGCGTTGTGCCAATATTTAAGTCCCAGATTGAAAGGGGCGGGCCGGTTATGGTTACCCATCCAAAAATGAAAAGGTTTTTCATGACTATCTCTGAAGCATCACAGCTTGTAATACAGTCAAGTGTTATGGGAAAGGGCGGAGAAATTTATGTCCTTGATATGGGGGAGCCCATAAATATACTTGATTTAGCAAAAAACATGATAAGGCTATACGGGCTTATACCGGATAAAGATATAAAGATAAATTACCTGGGAGTAAGAAGGGGAGAAAAATTAAATGAAGAGCTGGTAGCCCCTGATGAAAAATTAAAGTCAACAGAGTTTTCACCGATTTTTATGGCACAGAATAATGGAAAAGTGAATAAGAAAGAAATGGTTAATTTACTTTTTAATATAGAAAAAGAAATACAAATATATGATTACAAGAACTTATTTAATGATATAAAGAAAATAATACCTAATTTTGATGAAGCTAAAATGTGGTCTAAACAATAAATTTGGCTAATGGTTTATAAATTTTTTAAGAGGCTTTTTGACGTAACATTTTCATTTATTCTGCTTATCCTTTTCATATTTTTTTGGATTTTTATTCCCATAATTATAAAAATTGATTCTCCGGGAAGGGTAATATTTACCCAAAAAAGAGTGGGGGCCGGTAGCAATTATTTTACAATTTATAAGTTCAGGTCAATGAAAGAAGGAACTCCTGATATACCAACTGATAAGGTAAAAAACCAAGAAGAGCTTAATACAAGATTCGGCATATTTCTAAGAAGAACGAGTCTGGATGAAATACCCCAGCTCTTAAATATATTAAAGGGGGATATGAGTTTTGTTGGTCCCAGGCCTGCCCTTTACAACCAGCCCTTACTGATTAAGCTTAGAAAAGAGCAGGAAGTAGATAAAATAAGGCCAGGAGTTACTGGCCTTGCGCAAATTAATGGAAGGGATAGCCTAAAAATTCCAAAAAAGGTTGAATACGACAAATTATATGTAAAAAATGCTTCAATTTCTCTGGACTTTAAAATTCTTTTGGTTACAATTAAGGCTATATTAACAGGCAAAGGGGCCAATTAAGTACATTAGAGAGAAAGAGGGCAAATTGAAAAAATTAAAGCTTTTTACAATTATTTTTTCTATAATTATAATCATTTTAATGGTTTTTCCTGCAACTCTATTTGCAGACTCAGGTGGAGTAGAAGCCTTTGTTACTAGATTCTACCAGCAAACCCTTGACAGGGGCCCTGATCCTTCAGGCCTCCAAAACTGGGTTCAGCATTTAGTTTCTGGAAATTTATCTGGCGCGGATGTAGCAGAGCGTTTTATATTCAGTGAGGAATTCCAAGGCAAGTCAACATCAAATGAGCAGTTCCTGGATGTGATGTATAGGGCTTTCTTTAATAGGGCTCCGGACCCTGAAGGCTATTCTGGTTGGCTAAGCCAGCTTCAAAGAGGCCAGAGCAGAAAATTTGTCCTTTCTGGTTTTGTAAATTCTGTTGAATTTGCTAATCTTTGTGCTGAATATGGGATAGAGTCTGGATCAATTAATGCAGAAGGCGCCTCTACCCAGGCTCCTGTACAGAGGACAAACACAATAAATGCAAGCGGAAATATTACAGTTGTGTGCATGGGGGATTCACTTATTGTAAAATCTGACTGGGTTCCAAAGCTAGCAGGTTACCTTAGGTCAAATTATCCCCAGGCTAATTTTAATGTAATAGCAAGCGCGGTAAATGGAGAAACTGCCCCGGGAGCATATAGCAGGTTTGACTCTACAGTAGCGGCACATAATCCGGATATTATTGTATTAGCTTATGGAACAAATGATGCAGGCAATGGCTTAAGCACTTATAGCAAGTATATGGAAAAATTAGTTGAAAAAGCCCTATCTACAGGGGCAATAGTATTTGTCCAAAATTTTGGCCCTATAGACGTAAATGCTTTCCCAACTAAATCTGATTATATGAGATATGTAGCTGAAGTTTCTGGGATTGCTGCAGATTATGGGGTAAGGCTAATAGATGTATACGGACCCTTAAATGCTGATAGAGGCACTAATCTTTTGGACTGGTGCCATTATTCACCACAAGGAGCTACAGTGGTAGCACAAACCGTATACCAGAATCTGTCTGCAGTGCTAATAAGATAATAATTATTTTACAGATTTTTCCTGAATTACTTTTTCGTATTCTGGAAAATAATTGGGAATATCTTTTAGGTCAAAAGAAGAAAGTATAGAGTCTTTTGATTCTCTTTCAAGAAGGAATTTAATGGAATTCCTGATTAATTCTTCTTTGCTAATATTCCTGCATGTAAGGTTCTCGTAATAATCATCATCTACTGTGACAGAATATTCTTTAGAGACAAAGCCTTCTTTAAGATTTACCTTAAATTGGTTTTCGTTTTCTTTTTTAACTTCAATCAATTTAGCCTACCTCCTATTTTAAATATTTTATTTTTTCTGTAATATCTTTCTACTTATATATTATTACAGTTTTGGGTATATGCCAAATACTATAAAAAAATTTTTGTTTACTCAAATTAGGCCAAGATGCTAAAATAAATAAAAAGATTTATATGAAAAAACATTTATTTAAAATTTTATTATTGTTTCTTATACCGCTATTGCTTAACTTCTCAATGCCTTTAAATATTAGCGCCAGCCCTGATACCGATGTTGAGGCTTTTGTTTCCCGCTTTTATAATCTTTGCCTGGAAAGGGAGCCAGACACAGCTGGCTTAAATAACTGGATAGGCCAATTAGAATCTGGAAAGCTTAGCGGCAGCGGCGTGGCTGAAGCATTCATATTCTCTAAGGAATTTCAATCAAAAAATATTTCTAACCGCCATTTTCTAAATATAATGTATAGGGCTTTCTTTAACAGGGCTCCGGACACTGAAGGCTATTTAGGATGGCTAAGCCAGCTTGAAAATGGCAAAAGCAGAAAATTTGTCCTTGAAGGCTTTGTTAACTCCATAGAATTTAGGGATTTATGCACCAGCTATGGCATAGAAGCAGGCAGCAATGGGGGTATAAGTCCCACAGCTATAGATATAAAGGACGTTAATATATCTGGTTCTGATACTTTTAATAGCTTAATAGGGCATGCTTTAAGCCTTTTAAATAATTACCATAGTGCTGTATATAAACAGCTGTCAGCAGTAGAAGGGATTTATGAAAAAAGCCTTTCCCATTATAATGCTTCTGCTCTTGCGGACCTGGATAGGGAAATAATTCAATTGGATTTAAACGCTTTTTCTGACTATGGGGATGATGAAAAGGTAAAAATAATTGCTGCGACTTTATCGCATGAATTAAACCATATGGCAAATAAAGAACTTTCAGACTCCATGCCTGTTGCTGAATATGAAAGGCTGGCATTGGAGCAAGAGCTGGAAACTTCAATAAGGATTGGCGCGCCTCAATGGTATATAGATTATGTTTCCTATACCTTGAAGAATATTTTAAACCCATCTTTCTGGTGGTGGCATTTTTCTTTTTCCAATTAAAAGATCAAAAAAAATAAAATAAGTTTTGCCAAGTGACTGAATCTGAGGAGAGAGGCTCTGGTGTTTAGTTACAAACCTTCTAGCAAATTTAATGCTAAATGTTTAACGCCAGAGCCTCTTCTAATACCAGGACCTACAAGAATTTTTATGCATTGCATTATCCCAGGGAACAAGTTCCCGTTGGGCATGCCCCATTATCTTTATTGCCGGAACCTATAGATATGGAAGAAAAATCCTTTTCAATATTTTTGCTGCCACAATTTTTACAAACCAGCTTATCTTTTCTTCCGCCAATGCCAATGTATATATCAAATTTATTCCCGCACTCTTTGCAAATATAGCTATGTATTGCCAATTTAATCACTCCCATTATCATATTCTTTTAATACACCTAGTATTTTTTTAATAAATTTTGGATCTTTTAAAAAGTAGCACTTTCTTGTGCCTTGTTTTTGGTAATCCACTATGCCATTAAGCCTTAAAAGGTTAAGGTGCTGCGATATATTAGGCTGCTTTATATCAAGTATTTCTTCAATTGCATTAACGCATTTTTTGTTTTTATAAAGCTCTTTTAAAATAAGGAGCCTTGTCTGATGCGCTAAAGCTTTTAAAATTTGTGCTGAATTCTCATAATCCATATTTTCCCTCTTTAATATATTCGAATATTTGAATATAATAGCATAAAACTTAATTTATTCAAATAAGTAATTTGGCAAATTTTATAAATCATTTGTATTAATTTTTTTGCCAACCCCTATTTCTACATATTTTTTGCCGTATTCTTTTTCAAATAATTTCCTTGCCTCAAGGCCTGAGCAATGGCAAGGCCCTGCATATTCTACCCCCATATCCTTAAACTCAGAAATGATATTCATTAAATCTTTGTTACTATGGCCTTCAAGGTGAAATCCTCCCATGACTAAAAAAATGCCATTTTCTGAAAGTTCTTTGGCTGCCTTTACCATGTTTACAATTCCAGGATGAGCACATCCTGTTATTAGGACCAGGCCTTTTTCTGTCTTTATTAAGAGAGCTTGCTCACGTATAATATTTCCTAACTCTCCAGTCGAAAAACAATTTTTGCCTATATTTACAGGCCCGGATACCTCCGCAATAGTAGAGCATTCTTTTATCTGGCTTTTTAAATTTTCAGGAAAAGAATCTGGCAAGTAAACTGTCACATCAGAGTTGGTGCCTAAAAAACTCGGTAAACCTCCCGTATGGTCTCCATGGATATGGGAAAGAAATACAATATCAATATCATTTGGATTGATTTTCAGCTTTTCCATGTTATTAAGCAAAATTTGTCCGTCTCCGCCAGTATCAAATAATATATTCTTATCAGGGCCCTGGATATAGCAGGAGAATCCCCATGCTGTTTCAAGCTCCGGGTCATAAAGGTTATTATCATATACAACCTGTATAGTTAGATTATCAGCAGGGGATAAAAAAGATTTATCAAATTTTTTTGTATCCAAATTTCTGCTTTCCTCATTACATCCAGAAGACAAAACTAACACCCCCATTAATATTATTAAAATTATGACACTTATTTTTTTCATGTCTGGTCCAACTATTTTTTAAGCATTTATTTATAATTTTATCACTAAAGATAGGCAAAGTAAGGTTATGGGCATTTACCTTTTATTTTTAAATTAAGTTGCTTATATAATTTATAAAATTTTAGGTGAACTATTTTATTTTTTTAGCAGAATTTAATTTATCTTTAAGGGAATTGAGGTTTTCTAAAGTTTCTTCCGCTATTCTTTTTTCATTATTATAATGTTTTACCATTCTCTTTAAGCATTTAAGCCTTTCAGACTCATCTCCAAGCTTTTCTTCACAAGCATCCATAAATTCTTTTACTTCTTTTAAATTAGCCCCAACCCTTTCAGGTGCCTTTTCGCTATCATGCCTTACCGCATTTACAGGGCATGCAGTGTGGCAAATGCCACATCGGATGCAGCCGCCCATCTCTATTACTGCTGCATTATCTTCCATACTTATAATCCCAACCGGGCATTCATTTACACAAATACCGCAGCCCATACACATTTCTTTATTTATCCAAGGCATAGCATCTCCTTATAAAAAACTGAATTATATTTTTAATATATTA
>JAGYOJ010000200.1 GCA_018399435.1 Actinomycetota bacterium
CTGATGCAAAAGAATTTTTCAACTATTAGCAGGATTAAGGGTGAAGAAAATACTAATGCCCAAAACCAGGAAAGGTTAAAAAACTTAATTGCAATTAGCGAGGATTTTAATTCTTTATATGCACAATATCAAAAATATTCAATTGAATTGCCTTTAAAAAGTAATGTACAGTTACTAACAAATGAATTTTATAATATTTCACAATATGCAAATACTGAAATACAATCAATAAACTTTGATGAGGTAGTTGAAGAGGATATCCCTGTTGGGATTATAAACATAAATTTAGTGATAGAAGGCTCTTATTATGATATATTAGTCTTTTTGAAAACAATGGAAAGAATGCCACGAATTATAAAGATAAAAGGCATTGAGATTAACCAGTCAGGGATAGATTATAATCAATTAATAGGCATTATAGAGGCAGAAAGTTATTTCCAAAAAACCAATTAGCAATATGGTAAAAAAAATAATAATAATTGCATTTATTTTAATATTTTTACTAACCGGAGGCTGTAGTTCTGAACAGATAGTAAAGCAATATTTTATTAAGGATTCTGAAATTAAGGATGTGCCGAATATCTTAATTGAGGAAAGAAAGATTGCGGATATAGAAAAAATTGAGGAAGAAATAGGCGGCACTTATGAAATAGAAACAGGCAAACTTGAAGAGCAAAATATTAATGATCCCTTTAAACCTTATTACCTGGTTGAAATTGAGGAGGCTGAAAATGTCATAAGGCTGGATGCTATTTATTCTGAAGAAGGAATTGAATATGCTGAAATTAAATTTAATGAATATGTTTATAAATTAAAAGAAGAAGATATCTTTGCAGAAAATTATCAGGTAAAAGCAATAAATGAAAATTCTGTTGTACTACTTAAGGGTGATGAGATAATTACCCTGTTTTTAAATCAAATTTATTATGATTAGGCGGTATAAAAGGTGAGATTTTTAACTTCGGGAAGATCACATGGAAAAGCATTGGTAGGAATTATAGATAATTATCCTTCAGGCATAAAAATTGATATTTCTATCATTAATAAAGAATTAGGCAGAAGGCAAAAAGGTTATGGCCGTGGCGGAAGAATGGATATCGAGAAGGATAAGATAGATATTATTGCTGGCGTAAACAATGATATTTCTACAGGATCTCCCATTTCTTTTATCATAGAAAACAAAGATTGGAAAAATTGGAAATACAGAAAGGAAGAACCCATACTTAATCCTAGGCCAGGGCATGCTGATTTCACTGGTTTTATAAAATACAGGCTTGAAAGCATAAGGGATGTTATTGAAAGAAGCAGTGCCAGAGAAACTGCTGCAAGAACAACAATAGGGGCTTTTGCTAAAATATTTTTATCTGCCTTGGGGATAAAAATATACAGTTATGTTAAAAGTATCGGTAATATTGGCTTGGGAAATGATTTTAAAATTAACAATAATTATAATTTAGTAGAAAATTCAGATATAAGGGTCCCGGACCCTTATATTGAAACAAAAATAATTGAAGAAATTAAAAAAGCAAAGGAGGAAGGAACCACTTTAGGCGGGAGTTTTAAGGTAATTGCAAAAGGGGTTCCTCCAGGAATTGGTAGTTATGCGCAATGGGACAGGAAGCTTGATTCAAAAATTGCTGAAGCTTTTATGAGCATACCTGCAATAAAAGCTGTAGAAATAGGGGAAGGTTTTAATTCAGGCAAGATGAAAGGAGCAGAATTCCATGATGAAATATTTTATGAAAAAAATAAAGGATTTTACAGAAAAACAAATAATGCTGGCGGGATAGAAGCAGGCATGAGTAATGGGCAAGATATAATTATAGGCGCTACCATGAAGCCAATTCCAACTACCAGAAAAGGCTTAAAGACAGTAAATATTTTATCAAAGGAGAAGGAAGTAAGTTTAAAAGAAAGGTCTGATATTTGTGCAGTTCCAAGCGCTTCTATTATTGGAGAAGCTGTTTTAGCTATTGTTATTGCAAATTTTATTCAAGAAAAATTTGGAAATGATAATTTAGTTGAAATTCAAGAAAATATGGAAAATTATTTAAAATATTATAGAAATATTTAGATGAATTTTGAAAATTTATCCCTTATTGGGTTTATGGGTGCTGGGAAAAGCACAATTGGGAAAATCTTAGCAGAAAAATTAGGATTATTATTTATAGATATTGATAAAGTTATAGAATTAAAGGAGAAAAGATCAATTCCTGAAATTTTTAAAACAAGCGGGGAAAATTATTTTAGGGATATTGAATCTGAAGTAATTAAAAAATTATATGATAACAAAAATTGTGTATTTGCCTGTGGGGGCGGTGCTATTATTAGGGGAGAAAACTTTAATGTAATAAGGGCTAAAAGTAAGATTATATACCTTAAAGTTTCTCCCCGTGAAATAATAAAAAGAATTGGAGAATCTAAGAACAGGCCACTTCTAAACTCAAAAGATAAAGAAAGCAGAATAATAAATTTATTAAATAAGAGGAAAAATATTTATGAAAATAGGGCAGATATTATAATTGATACTGGCATGAAAACTAAAACTGAAGTAATAAATGAAATAATGGAAAGGCTAAAATGAAAAAAATTAGGACAAAACTTAGCAATAGAACTTACGATATTTATGTTAGAAAAGAAATTAATAAAATTTTTAATTCCCTTATAAGCAAAAATTTTAGTGATGCAGAAAAAATGGTATTGGTAACTAATAATACTATTTATTCCATTTATGAAAATAAGATAAAGCAATTATTGGAAAA
>JAGYOJ010000201.1 GCA_018399435.1 Actinomycetota bacterium
TAAAAAGCCAGTAATTGGCTGGTTAGACATAAAATAGCTTAACAAAAAATACAAATAAATTATTGCTAAAATTGCCAGTATATCTTGATGGTAGTAGGTAATAGTTCTCTTTAATATAAAGAATATAATACCCAATATTAGAACAATTAAAACAGATGCTATTGCAAAATATTGATATTTATTTACTAGCAGGAATAATCCTGGAGAAGCTAGCAATACATAAATTATGTTTTTCAACCATCCATGGTTTTTGCTTAATTTTTTTTCAAGTAACATTTTCTATAAAACCAATAATCTTTTGTTTGAAATATTTAAAGTCAAACTTTTCAGCATTTTTTCTGCATTTTAAAGGATCTAGGCTACTTTTTTCAAATTTTTCAATTACTCCTATCAGTGAATCCGGGTTTAAGCCATAAAAAAAATAGCCAGTTTCCTCATCCTTTACAGTCTCCAAAGCGCCCCGCTTTCCATAAGCTATAACTGGAGTTCCGGAGACTTGCGCCTCAAGCGGGGTAAGGCCAAAATCTTCTGCCCCAGGAAGTATTAAGGCTTTTGCTTTGCTATACATTTCTATTAAACTAAATTCGCTAACCCGCCCTAGAAATTTAATATTAGGCTTAGCCATGGCCTTTAAATATGGTCCGTCTTCCCCAGTACCAATTATCACCAGCTTTTTCCCACATTTATTAAAAGCTTCTACTGCAATATCTATTCTCTTATACCCTTTAAGCCTGGATACCACTAAATAAAAATCTTCTTTATCCTTTGAATAGACATAATTATTTACCTCTATTGGCGGATTTATAACTGTTGAATCCCTATTATATATTCTTTTTATTTTTTTTCTTGTATCCTGGGAATTTGCAATATAAAAGTCTACACCTTTTGATTTTCTTTTATCTACTTTCCTTAAATAACTTATAAGAGGCTTGCTAATTAAAGAAAGAGTCCTTGATATTTTTTCCCTTTCCAAATAATCTTTAGTGTCCCATAAAAACCTGGGAGGAGTATGGCAGTAACATATGTGCTTAGCATCTTTGTTTTTTTTAACATGGTGGGCAAAGGCTGAACTGCTGCTTAAAATAACCTCATATTCCTCTAAATTAAATCTTGAAAAAGCAAAAGGGTAAATAAAAAAAAGCAACTTATAAGTCCGTTTTTCTTTAGGAATTTTCTGCATAAAACTGGTATGGATTTCTTTGTCCTTAAATAAGTCAAAAGTGTCACCCGCGAAATATATGGATGTATATATCGGCACTTCTGGGAATATTTTAGAAAAATAACCCACTACTCTTTCAGCGCCACCAAACTGGTTTAAAAAGTCATGGACAATTGCTAATTTCATATTAATTCTTAAGTTATTTTTGGGTAATTTTATATTTTAACATTCATTATATCAAGGTAAAATTTTAATACATTAGATAAATATTCATTTAGATTATGGTTCCTAATTACCATCTTTTCTTTTGCATTTTCTCCCAATTTTTTTGTAAGCAATGGATTATGTTTTAACATTTGTAACTTTTCCCTTAATGAATTTACATCACCAGCCCTAAAATACAATCCATCTTTTTCATTATTTATAAATTCAATGGAGCTGCCATGATCAGGCACTACCGAAGGAAGTCCATTAATGGCTGCCTCATTTAATACAAGCGGGGCTGGCTCCATACACTTTGAAGGCAGCACTAAAGCTATGCTCTTTTTCATCTCTTTTTCTATTATGCTCTTATCCTGGTAACCCATGATTTTAATTCTTCCTTTGCCCAGCTTCTTTGAAAACTCTTTGCAATAGCCCATTAGCTCTCCATCGCCAATAATAACCAGCTGTGCATCTATTTCCTCAACCGCTTCCAGCAATAGTTCAATGCCTTTTTCTTTTGATAGCCTCCCAACATATAAAAACTGGTTTTTGCCTTTATAAGAATTATTATTAGTATTTTTATCTATCTCTTCTAAAGGATTGTAAATAACTTTTATAGGCTTATTTGTTTTTAAATTATTTTTAATCAAGTTGCCAATAAAATTACTTACCGCTATAAATCCATCTATTTTTTTGGCAACCTTAAAAACATAAATATTTATCATAAATCTTACCCACCGCCATAGCTTCTGTGCATAATTTCTTTTATCGCAATTGGTCATCAGGCATTTAAATCTGTCATTAGGCTTGTACAAATCACAATTTTTTCCAGCCTTAAAGTTATATAAGCCCATATTAGGGCATACTAGGCCGTAATCATGTAGGGTATAAATAATGGGTATATTATAAGAATGTATTATATTAATAACTGCCCATGAAAGTGCCTTGGACAAGCTATGGATATGCACAATATCTGGAACCCAAGCTTTAAATAATATTTTTAATCTTTTTACAGCTTTCCAATTATAGATCCCTGATAAAAGCGCATTTATCTTATTAGGATTATCTAAAATATCTTTTTGACCCAAACATATTACTTCTCTAATTTTTGAATTCATTAATTGCTTGCATGCAGGCCCCACTGCTGAAAAATATTTAACTTCATGGCCTTTTTCTGCAAATCCCGTAGCAGTGGTTATGGCTACTTTTTCTGCTCCACCCTTTGCATATGCGTAATCACTTAATATTAGTATTTTTAATTTTTTCATCATTTATCCTGGGATAATAGTTTTCTATACACGCTTATAGCCTTTTCTATATAACTATCCCACCCCATCTTTTCTTTTATAATTTTAGAAATCCTGTTTTTATAATCA
>JAGYOJ010000202.1 GCA_018399435.1 Actinomycetota bacterium
TTTAGATTTTACCCTGTTTTTAATCGTGCTTCTTCTATTGAACAGGTCTGTACACAGAAATATAATTGCTGCTGCTGGCTATATAATTAATTTAGGCTATTTGCAATTAGCTATTACATTTGTTTTTAACCCATTTAACTTATATATAATAAAACCTACAGCAGATATAGTTGCAGCCATTATGTTGTATATTCACAATATCCATTATCTGTTTAAACAAACTATTTTAATTGTTATTCATCAAAAGCAAAGGTTATCTCAACATTGGCAGTTACCTCTAGCTCTCTCGGGCTAACCGGGGGCCTTGAAACTCCTTTTCCTTCAGGGGCTTCCATTTCAGCCACAGCTTCTTCTATATAAAATGGACCAGGATAACTAATGCCACTTTCATTAATATAATAAATTTGGCCAATTTTTACTTCTAAAGAATTAGCTATTGCAATTGCTTTTTCCCTTGCATCTTTAGTAGCCTTAGCTAATGCATTTCTCTTTGCTTCTCTTTGGGCTTCATCACTTAAATTAAAGCTTAGAGAGCCTATGTCATTTGCACCCGCATCTATTGCTGTAGCCATCAAGTCGCCCACTCTTTCGATTTCAGTGGTAGTAACTTCTACCGTATTGGTTACCCTATATGCGTAAATTTCAGGTGGTTTGTCATCATTATAATTATAAAGGGGTTGTAGATTAAACCCTGTTGTCTCAATTTTAGCATCTTCTAAATCCTGTCCTTTAATTGCATTTATAACTTCTTCAGTTATATTATTATTTTTATTTACTGCTTCTTCGCTATCACTTTCTTCGGTGAGCACTGTTAACTTAACTGAAACTTCATCGGGAGCTACAGAAACATTTCCGCTACCTGAAACTGATATTGTATTTTGAGGCTGAAGAGTGGTGCCTTGGGGGCTATATGATTTATCACTTGTTTCAAGGATGCAGCCAGTAAATAGTAAAGAAATTATAAATAATACTGAAATAGGAAATATTATCTTAAGTATTTTATTTTTCATTTTCTATTCCTCCCACTTATTTATATGTATTTTTGATTTATCAAACCTTTTAGTAGGACCTTTCTTTTCATCAGGATAACCAATGGCAATTAGTGATAATGGCATAACATTATCGGGTAAACCTAAAATTTCTTTTAGGCCTTTTACTCTTTTCTCCCTTGGATAAATGCCAAGCCAGCAAGCGCCTAGCCCAAGATATTGTGCTTCTAATAGTATATTCTGGGTAGCTGCTGCACAATCCTGGACCCAGTAGCCTTTATGGCTTCCACGGCCCCTATCTGCGCAAACAGCTATAGCTAATGGAGCTTTCTTTAACATTGAAGCATAGGGATGTACATTGGGGATAGAATTTAGTATATCCTTGTCCTTAATTACCACAAATTCCCAATCCTGTTGATTGCCTGCGCTAGGAGCAGCCATTGCTGCCCTTAATAATTTCTCAATATCTTCTTCAGATACCGGTTTATCCCTATATTTTCTAATACTTCTTCTTTCAAAAATTTCTTTCATTTTATCCAGTCCCTTCATTATATTATTTTGCCAGATTAAGTATATTAATAACATCTTCTTTATGCATTTTAATAAAATTTCCCTTGGGGCCAGTAGCAGTGCACTTTTCTGCCATCTCTTCGAATTTATTATCAGAAATATCAAGTTCTTTTAATGTTGTTGGAAGGCCAATTGATCTAAAAAACTTAATAAGTTCTGAAATACCTTCTAATGCCGTATCCCCGGGTTTGTAAAAATTTGGATCTATATTAAATACCCTGTTTGCAAATTGGGAAAATATGGGAATATTTTTCTTATACACATATTTCATCCATGCAGGGAATACAATAGATAATGACGCTCCATGGGTAGTTCCATATAATGCGCTTAATTCATGCCCTATTTTATGGGAGCCCCAGTCTTCTTCCCTGCCTGTGCCTAATAGGCCATTATGCGCAATGGTGCTTGCCCACATTATTTCTGCCCGTGCATCATAATTTTTAGGGTTATCTAATATAATTGGAGTATTGCTAATTACAGTTTTTAATGTTGCTTCACACAATCTACTGGTAAGGTCTACATGCTCGGTATGGGTAAAATACCTTTCCATAACATGTGCCATTATATCAGCTGATCCGGCAGCTGATTGAAAAACAGGTAAAGTATATGTATGCTCTGGATTAAGGATTGCAAATTTAGGCCTAATGAGTGGATTATGGTACCCCTTTTTTATAAGGCCTTCTTCATTAGTAATAACAGATACATCGCTTGACTCGCTGCCTGCTGCAGGAATGGTTAAAACTACGCCTATACCTAAGACCTCGCTTGGTTTTGATTTGCCATCAAAAAAATCCCACACGTTTCCATCATACGGGGTTCCTAATGCGATTGCCTTGGCAGAATCTATTACGCTTCCTCCCCCAACCGCAAGCACAAATTTAATTTTTTCTTTCCTGCAAATACTAATTCCCTTATTTACCATGCCCAGTACTGGATTTGGTTTTACCCCTCCCAGCTCAACTATGCTGATACCTTCATCTTTTAAAAAATTAGCAATTTTTTCATAAATGCCATATTTCTTTATGCTGCCGCCACCATAATGTAGGAGAACCTTATCTGTATATTTTTTTATTTCTTCCCCTAATTTCTTTCCAGCATTTTTGCCAAAAATTATTTTTCATTAATTTAAAATATCTTTATAACTATCTAA
>JAGYOJ010000203.1 GCA_018399435.1 Actinomycetota bacterium
CAATCATTTTAGGCATAATTCAAGGAATTACTGAATTTTTCCCCATTAGCAGTTCTGGGCATTTGGTAATTCTCCCTTATTTTTTTTCCTGGGACTATACCCCCCTTTATTTTACAGTGACAGTTCATTTTGCAACCCTTTTAGCGGTACTGGCTGTTTTTTACAAAGATATTATAAAGATAATAAAATCATTTTTTTTGGGATTATCTAAAAGGAAAGAAAGAAAAAGCGAAGATTTTAAGTTAAGCATCTATTTAATTATTGGAACTATACCAGCAGCAGTTGTAGGGTATCTGACAGAGGATTATATAGAAGGGCTATTTTCTAATCCCTTGATGGTTGCAGCACTGCTTCTTGTTACCGCATTATTTTTATGGACAAGTGAGATATTAGGGTCAAAGCTT
Organism: Actinomycetota bacterium; assembly: GCA_018399435.1. Taxonomy (GTDB): domain Bacteria; phylum Actinomycetota; class Humimicrobiia; order Humimicrobiales; family Humimicrobiaceae; genus M55B165. The sequence goes on from JAGYOJ010000203.1 coordinate 405, forward strand.
GAAAAAAATTCAGAAAATCAAAAAAAATTAAGCCCTCCAAGGGCTTTGATAATAGGTTGCGGACAGGCACTTGCAATACTGCCTGGCATATCCAGATCCGGTGTAACTATATCATCGGCAAGGTATTTTGGAATAAGCAGGGAAAAAAGCGTTAGGTTTTCTTTCTTGCTATCAGTGCCTATAATACTAGGCTCTTTTTTATTTGAAATAATCAATGTCTCAGGAGAGATTTTCTCCGGGGGGCCAATGTTAATAGAAAACTTGCTGGCGGGATTTATTTCCTCTTTTATAGCAGGCTTTTTTGCTATAAAATTTTTATTGGACCTGGTTAAGAGAAAAAATTTAAATATATTTGCAATATATTGTGTGGCTCTTTCTATTATAATTTTTGCGTTTTTTATGATTACAAAAATATTTTAAGGAGTGATATTTAAAGATGAAAGGCGTAATACTTGCAGGCGGATTAGGGACAAGGCTTATGCCCTGTACAAAGGTTACTAATAAACATTTATTGCCTGTTTATGATAAACCCATGATTTATTATCCATTAGAGACAATGGTTGATGCAGGGCTGGAGGATATAATGATAGTAACTGGCGGAAATTATGCTGGTGATTTTTTGAGGCTTTTAGGCAATGGCAGGGAATTTGGGCTCAAGGATATTAGTTATACCTATCAGGAAGGCGAAGGCGGCATAGCAGATGCCTTAAAACTTGCAGAAAATTTTGTAGATGAGGATAAAGTATTTGTAATGCTTGGAGATAACTTAATTGAGGATAATATTAAAAAATATATACATGAATTTGAAAAAAAAGATAGCGGTGCCCATATTTTCCTAAAAGAGGTAAATGATCCTGAAAGATTTGGAGTTGCAGAAGTGGATGGGGGCAAAGTTATAAATATAGAAGAAAAACCCAAAAAGCCCAAAAGCAACTATGCTGTTACCGGCCTTTATATGTATGATAATGATGTTTTTAAAATAATAAAGAAATTAAAGCCTTCAGGCAGGGGCGAATATGAGATAACGGATGTAAATAATGAATACATAAAGAGGCAAAAGATGACCTACACTGTATTAAAGGGATGGTGGACAGATGCAGGCACATTCGGGTCACTTTTCAGGGCAAGCAACTTAATTGCTGATAAATTAAATAAAGGACAATAATTTTTTAAATTTTTATTATATTTTCAGAATTACAATAATAGCATTTTTGTATAGTAAAGCTGGATTCCCAGCTATTTTCTGACACCTTATAGCTCCATTCATACCCGCCCTTAATTTTATAAATTTCAGCACAACCTTTTTCCCTGGCTTTGCCAATAAATTTTTCTGTATTGCCGCAATCTAAACATTTATACATTTAAAATCCTTTCAGTAATTATATGATATTATAGGTAATTATAGTATATAATGGCTTAATTTTAAATAAATATTTAAAATAAAATGAGTTTGACTAAAAAAAAATGCTCTGTTACTATCATTTTAAAATAAAAAGGGGGTTACGATGAAAGGTCCCAGGGATGAAGTAAAGGTTAGGGTTAAGACTGAATCCTATATTGTAGAAGGCACTGTTCACATAATGCTTGGGGGCAGGCTTAGCGATTATATGAGCAAACATGTTGATAAATTTATTCCTATTACTGAGGCAGAAGTAATTCCTATAAGCAAGAGTTTCCCGGAAGAAAAAAGAAAAAGGGAAGTTGTTTTTATTAATGTTGAAAAAATTGAAATGATAGAGTATCTTTAAAAAGATTGAAAGCAAGAAAAGGAGAAGTAATGGCAGGAGAAATGATTAATTTAACAGATTCTAATTTTAGTGATGAGGTAATTAATGCCGACCTACCGGTTCTAGTAGATTTTTGGGCTGTTTGGTGCGGACCTTGTAAAATGATTGAGCCTGAGATTGAAAAACTAGCTTCTGAAAAAGAAGGCGTTTTAAAAATAGGCAGGTTAAATGTTGATGAAAATAGAGATACAGCAATAAAGTATGGAATAAGCAGTATTCCAACTTTATTATTATTTAAAGATGGGCAAGTAGTTAAAAAATTAATAGGCGCTATGTCCAAAGACAGGATATTAAACGAAATATCTTCGCAGTTATGATTTAATGAAAAAACTTTTTATTGGCACTTCGGGTTATAAATATAAGGATTGGGTTGGGGCTTTTTATCCGGAAGGGCTTGAAGAGAAAAAAAATTTAATTTATTATAATCAAAATTTTAATACCGTCGAGATTAATTTTACATACTATTCACACCCCAACCCTTATATTTTTTATAATTTA
>JAGYOJ010000204.1 GCA_018399435.1 Actinomycetota bacterium
TTATTGATGATTAGTATAAATATTTTCAGAGATGAAGAATTAAATAAAAAATTTTATAGTTTTTTAGACAATAAAAAATCTAATGACATAGAATTGGGACAATTCCCAAAAGATGCGCTTTTAGATTTATATGGAAAAAATAAGGGTTATCTAGATACTAATAAAAATTTTAAAATTACAATTTCTGTATTTGATGGGTCAACCTTAGAGAGGCAATTGAAAAAACTTAAAAAATACGGCATGGGTGTAGAAATATGTAGGACATCTTATATGCGCCAATATTTAGAATGGCAAGATAAATTATATAAAAAAGGGAACCTATAATTATCTTAAGATATCAATACAATATTATTTTATAATTTGTTCACTATTAAGGAATCATGTCTGTTATAATTTCAACTGTTTACTAATTTTTTTATAAAAAATATGAAAATTTATACATTAGAAAAAAAGAAATACCATCTCCCCAGCAAGCTAAACAATTTTCAATTAAAAATGTATACCCACTTAATTAACTGGAAATGGTCTAACCTTACTCTTGAACCTGGATTTTTTAAAGGGATCCCATTTGATGCAATACTTCCAGATGGGCAAAGAGAAAAACTATCTACATTATATCCCCCAATAAAAGAAAGGTTTCTAGACCATCAGAAAAAGTATCCTTTTAAATCCCATAAATTTTTAGCTCATATGGCAAGTTCCCAAGCTGCATGTGCTAATTTATTTTTGCCGCTATTAGAAAACCCTTACATAGCTTCGGAGGTTTTAAGTATAGTAAAACCTGACCTTAAAGAGATAGCAACAGACTATCTTGATAATGGTTTTAGGATTGAATTTTGGGATGAACCTGATAATTTATTAAATGACCATACTAAAGTTAGCGGTACAGATGCTGATATTGCAATCGCTTATTATGACAAGGAAGACAATTTATGCTTGTGGCTTATAGAGCATAAATTAACAGAAAAAGAATTTACAACTTGCAGGGGAGCTAAAAGTAAAGGCTTTAACTTTTTAATACATTCTTGTAAGCCAAGCTCAGCAATCGTAAAAAATCCTAATCTCTGTTATTATCATAGCGCTTGTAAATTTAATTATTGGGATATTACCTTAAGTGATATATCGCCTTTTAATAAAGAAAAAATTGAAGACTTCACCCAATGCCCTTTTATTGGCGGCATGAATCAGCTATGGCGTAATCAACTTCTTGCAACAGGGCTTGAAGCATCAAACTCACCTAGATGGCCTTTTAGTAAAGCATATTTTTCAGTTGCATACCATCCAGGAAACTACTTTATCGAACCTTCAATTAAAAAGTTTAAAAAACTAATAGATCCAAGTGATAGGTTTTTTGCATTTACATCAGATAAATTAATTAATAGAGCCAAAGAGATAGATGGGCCCAAATTATATAAATGGTTGAAATGGTATCAAGAACTATATTATTTATAAGCTAAGTGATCTTATTGGGCATTTTTTAATTATCCAAAAGTTTTCCCAAGTAGTTTTTGGATGCTATTACAAAAAGTTTTCCATTGATAAGGATATGCATTATTCCCAGTAAAGCTAAGCTTTTTATTATTGCCAAAAGTTATTTCTAAATTCCAGCTAGTGCCATCCAATACGTATGTATTTTCATAATTCTTTTTCCATTTATCAATTTTTATCGTTTCTAATGTTTTTAGAAAGGTCTCTATTTTCTCTTTTGAAAGCTCAATAGTCTCTGTATCTTTAGGGATATAGCCTGAATCTGAAACATTGTATATTGCAAATTCGGTCTCAAGGTTAATCTTAACTTTATAAGAAGGTCCCATAAACCCACCAACAAAAGCTTTTAAGGTTTTTATTTTATGTTTCATTCTATAACCTTTTTCCCTCAATAAAGGGTCCTATCTTGATATTGTAATTATAACTTTTAATATTATTTAAGAGCAAAGTTTTTAAATTTTTTTAATCAATTAATCTTTTTGGTGTTCTTTTCCCAGAAATATTGTCCTATCTGTTTTACAGTATATATTTTTGCAGGTATTATCAATCTCAAAGATTGAACGCCAAGAAAGATATTTGTGATGTTCTTTTTCCCAAACGCATTAAATATTTTTTTAATACATATATTATACCGCTTCTAAAAAACTCAGATATAAGTACTACAACTATTCACATTAGGATAGTGTATATATTGCATAATCAAATGGGACAATGTTACAAAAGAAATTCCCCAGTATTGCATAGTATAATTCCCCACTTTTGCAAGGTAGGCCATTGAAGCACCAGCTATAATATATCCTTGTACTTCGACAACCAAATCAAATACAAGGAGGATATCAAAGGAGATGCAAACAATAACCCAAGTACATGATATAAATACTTTGAGAAAGGAAAAACAATTAGCGCCATTTCAAGGCAAACTGACTTTGACAGAAAAACTATAAGAAAGTATCTAAAAAAGGATGACTTTAACAAAAAGATTCCCTTAGCAGAAAATAAGCCTTCATTTTATAAGCTTGGTCCCTTCAAAGAATAAATTGACAGCTGGCTTGCTGAAGACAGGAAAGCAAAAAGAAAGCAAAGTTGAAAACAAATCGGAAACAAATCGGAAACAAAGTTGAAACAAACAAGAATGTATTAAAGAATGATAAGAATGAAAAGAATATAATATCTTATACTCCTAA
>JAGYOJ010000205.1 GCA_018399435.1 Actinomycetota bacterium
TTTCAAAAGCCACTGTTTCAAATGCCTTAAGTGGTAAAAGGCATGTAAAGCTTTCAACTAAAGAAAAAATTCTGCAACTTGCAAAAAAATATAATTATCGCCCTAATGTAATTGCCAGAGGCCTATGCAAAAAAAGAACTGGGATAATAGGCGTTATCATAGCTGACATTTACCACCCATATTATACAGAGGTTATAAAAGGGATAGAAAAAGAAGTTAAAAAAAATAATTATATTCTAGTAGTAGGCTCTACAAATAATAAAGCAAAAAATGAAGTTAGGGAATTTGAAAGGCTAAACTCACTTTGCATTGATGGCTTTATTTTCATAGGTTCTAAAAATTCACAAAATGAAATAGAAGAGCTAAACAATAGGAATGTTCCATTAATATATATTGATAAAGAAGCAAGGAATTATTCCTCTGTTATTATAAATAATAAGAAAGCTATGGGAAAAGCAGTGGCCTTCCTGTATGGAAAGGGCCACAGAAAAATAGGATATGTAGGCTACAGGAATAAAGATTTTATTATTAGCATAGAAGAGCGCTACCGAGGCTATATTTCTGGTTTAAAGAAAAATAATATAAAACCCAATAATGATTTAATATTTTTAAGTGATAAATTGGAATTAAATGAGTTTAAGTTAGGCTATAAATTAATTGATGATTATATCAAAAAGAACAAGGAATTAAAATTTACAGCATTAGTTAGCCAGGCAGATATAATAGCTTTTGGTATTATTAGGGCATTGCAGGATAATGGTTATGAAGTCCCCAAAGATGTATCAATAATTGGTTTTGATAATATTAATTCTTCTAAGTTTTCAAATCCACGCTTAACAACAGTAAATCAGCCAAAAAGAAAGATGGGTAAAATTGGTGCAAGATTATTATTAAATGAATTATTAAATGGGAAGAAATCTAAAGAAGTAATATATCTAAAAACCGTAATTGTAGAAAGAGAATCAACCAGAATGGTGAATTAGATGGCTGAAAAAATTAAATGTATTGATTGGCTTGCTGATAAAAACTTCTTAATTAAAAAAATCATAAAAGTACAAACAAACAACCAATCAAAGCCTGGGAATAAATATTCTAAAGAAAATATTAAAAATTTAAAAATAGACATCAATTACTACATTGACTATTTATGCCAGGCATTAATATATGATAGTCTGCCATTATTTTTAGATTTCATAAATTGGCGCTCAGCAATGCATTTAGAGCGTGGCAGTAATACAAGAGACTTACTTATTACACCACAAAGCGTGATTGAAGCATTAAAACAGGAAATGCCAGACCCCCTAAAGTCTAAAGCTATAGATTATTTAAATGAAGCTATTAGATTAATAGAAAAAGATAATATTGAAATTAAGTCTTTTATTTCAAATGATAATAAATTTTATAATCTTACTAATAATTATTTTAATGCTTTAGCGAAGGGTAACAAAGAAAAAGCCATATATTTAATAACAAAAGCAATAGAAGATTCAATTGAAATTGAAGACATATACATTAATGTTTTTCAGCCAAGCCTGTATGAACTTGGAAGGTTGTGGCAATTAGGCAGAATAAGTGTTGCAAAAGAACATTACGGAACTGCAGTAACCCATTTAATTATGTCCCAACTTTATCCTAGGATTCTTTCACCCGGTAATAATAATAAAAGATTTCTAGGAGTTTGTATTGAAGGGGAACAACATGAAATAGGTATAAGAATGGTAACAGATATTCTAGAACTTAAGGGCTGGGACACTTATTATGTAGGATCTAATACTCCATCAGAAAGTATTATAAAAAATATAGAAGAAGAGGATATAAGCCTAGTAGGGATATCTGCAACTCTGACCTGCAATTTAGAGAAGCTTAAATTATTAATAAAAAAGATTAGGTCCCGCTACAATTGGACAAAAATTATGGTAGGGGGATATCCTTTTAGAATTGATAAACAATTGTGGGAAAAAATTGGTGCTGATTGTTATGGCATTGATGCTAGGCAGGCAGCAGCTATTGCAAAAAAGTTAATACCAGCATTAAGCAAAAATAAAAAATTTACCGAATTTAAATCTAGATTTGAAAATAATGGTCAAATAAAAATTGAGAATGAAAAAGAATTGTATAAAAATTTAATTTCTGTTAACAATGAGCTTTTAACTGCAAAAAGGGAATTGCAGAAGAAAAATATAGAGCTCAAGAATCTAAATGAAAAATTAAAACAAATTGCAATTAGAGACCCCCTGACAAATCTGTTTAACCGCCGTTATTTTTACCAAAAAATTGATGAAGAGATCAATAGGGCAAAAAGGCTCGATTATGGCATTATAATTGCAATGATAGATATAAATAATTTCAAAAAAGTAAATGATAAATATGGGCATAATAAGGGCGATCAGATTTTAAAAAAATTTTCAGATATAATGAAAAATAATTTAAGAATGGGAATGGATACAGCTTTTAGATGGGGTGGAGATGAATTTCTAATTTTATTGGTGGATACGAATTTAATGAAAGCGAGAGAGGTACTAAATAGACTAAACAGTATCCTAAAGAATTATTTTAATGAAGTGTCTTTAGCATTTGGTTTAGGGGAAATAAATAAGAAAAAAAGTATAGATATA
>JAGYOJ010000206.1 GCA_018399435.1 Actinomycetota bacterium
TTTTAATTTCCCCAATTATTAAACGTAAGTTAATATAGCGGATTAAAAAGATTTTAGAATGCTATTAAAAATTCTTTAAGCAGTCTAAATTTTATAAACTAAATTAAGATGAACAAGCAAAAAAATAATTAATTCTAAATTTTTGTAATGGAAATAGAAATTATAGGAACTGAATCTCTTGGGGTAAGGGGGCTTTGTTGTTATATAAAAACAAAGCATAGAAAGATATTAATTGACCCGGGTATTGCTCTAGGTTATAAACGGCACGGCTTATTGCCCCATCCGTTTCAAGTAGCCATAGATGAAAAAATACAAAAAAGATTAATAAAGAAGTGGGCTACTGCAACAGATATAGTTATAAGCCATTTCCATGGGGATCATTGTCCTCTAGCAGAAGCCAATCCATACCAGCTAAATATAAAGAAATTAAAAGGCATAAATCCGGGCGTAAGAGTTTTTGTAAAGCCTTTTTCATTTCTTTCTGGGAGAGAGAAAAAAAGGGCAGAAGATTTTTCTTCAAAACTAAAAGTGGATTTAATTGAATCAGATGATTTAGAAGATAGTATTATTTCTTTTTCAAATCCTGTTCCCCATGGGGATAAAAATGACACCAATATAACTGTAATAATGACAAAAATTGAAGAAGAGGGCAGAAAATTTGTACATGCTTCAGATATACAGCTGCTTAATGAAGAATCTGTTCAAAAAATACTGGACTGGAGACCTGACATAGTACTTGCTGGCGGTCCTCCTCTTTATTTATCCAACAGGTTAGGACCAAAACAATTAGATAATGCGCTAAAAAATGCGCTAAAATTAGCAGAAAATATAAAAATCTTTATTATAGACCACCATTTAATGAGGAATTTAGAAGGTGTTGAATGGATAAAAAAAATAATTTCAATGACAGGCAAAAACATTTTATGCGGAGCTGATTTTATGAACCAGCCACGCATGCTCCTTGAAGCAAAGCGGCAAAAACTATACAGGGAGATGCCAGTTCCAGAAAAATGGCATAAAAAATATACAAAAGGGCTTGAAACAACTAAATATTATTGGGATATAGGCAAAAAATATTACAAAAATTAGCAGGCAATGTAATTATAATAATTGCTAAATGGTATAAAGTAACTTTTGGATGTTAGGTAATATATTATATAAATATTTTGTTTACCCCTAGGCTTACGGAAAATTTTTTCTTTTCCAGTCGCCATCTTTTTTAGAGTATCCCGGATTCTACTCTCCAGTAAAAAATATCCTTAAAAATTAATTAAAAGAGTAAAATAAGAGGGGAATGCTAATGTTTTAAAATGTATAAGGAAGTGAAGCTTATAATGCTTTTAAATAATTATAGGCTCATGCAGTATTATGGGTAGTAAACCAACTTTATCCAGCTTATTGGTTAGAGAGATATTATGGTATTGAATAATTTTTTTAGAGATAAAATTAGGAAACTTTTTATCAAGGAAAATGATTTTATACTTAAGGATAATATTCCTGCTTATAAGATTCTTGAATATAAATATGCTGATATTGACAATTTTGGTCTTTATCTCCACATTCCATTTTGCAAGCAAATATGCCCTTATTGCCCCTATAATAAAGAGCTATATAAACCGGAATTGGCAAACCTCTATACCCAAGCTGTTAAGAAGGAAATTGAGATTTATGCTAAACTTTTCGGTGGGAATCCTGTTACATCTTTCTACATTGGCGGTGGAACACCTACTACTATGTTATACAGTGGCCTTTATGAAATTTTGGAATATATATATAAAAAATTTAACATGCAGTGCGGAATACATTTGGAAAGCCATCCTAGCGACCTCAGTTTAAATAATCTAAAAACTATAAAGTCTTTTGGGATAGAATATTTAAGTACAGGGGTAGAGGCTCTTGAAGACAAATACCTAAAATTTCTAAAAAGGCCATATAATTCAAAAGAAGTAAAGATAGTAGTAACAAGGGCAGTAAATCAGGGGTTTAAATGTTTTAATGCAGACTTTATTTTTGCATTGCCAAACCAGTCATTTAGTGAAATAGAAAAAGCGGGACATGAGTTAGTTAAAATGGGGGTAGATCAAGTGGCAGCCTATCCTCTTTTTATATTTACTTATACCGAATTGGGAAAGAGACATGAAGGGAAAAATTACAATTTAATTAATTTATTAAAGAGAAAAAAAATGCTTAGGATATTAGAGTATATATTTTATTCTGCAAAATACCAAAGAACTTCTGTTTGGGCTTTTACTAAAGAAAATGTCCCAAAATATTGTTCTGTAACTGTCCCACTATATGTTGGCCTTGGGGCAAGTGGCGGTTCTTACCTAAAAGACATTTTTTATCTAAATACATTTAATGTTTCTGAATATATAAGCAAGCTTAAAACTGGAAAACTCCCAATTGCATTATCATTGGATCTTTCAGTAAATATGCAAATGGCATGGTGGCTCTACTGGAGGATTTATGAAACTAGGTTTAAAAGGAGTGATTTTAAAAAAAGATTTAAAAAAAATTTTAATGACGTTTACGAAAATTATATAAAATTATTTTTACTTTCTGGTTTTATCGAAAAGGATGACAATGCTTTGCCCCGGACGTGGCGCAGCA
>JAGYOJ010000207.1 GCA_018399435.1 Actinomycetota bacterium
TAGATAAATAGGAGCATAAAAAAGTGGATGAGCATTTATTAAAAGTTAAGGCAAGCAAACTTTAATATCAACAGAATTTATCCAAAGTAGAAATAGGAAAAAAATTAAGGATTTCAAGGTTTAAAGTAGCAGATTTGCTGGAAAATGCCATTAGGGAAGGAATTGTAGACATAGAAATTAAAGAGCCTTAAGATGCCTATATTGATTTAGACATTATTGGAATTGCATGGGGAACCAAAATTTTTGAGATGGTTAATGCCCTGCCAACAAAAGTTAAAAAAATATGTTTCTATAGTACAAATTACAGGAGACCTAAACAAGGTAGAAACAAAATTTAATGCGATTGAACTTAGCAGCCGGATTCCTAATATTTTTATTTTAACCTGTTTTCAGCTTTTTGCTACAGCAACCATGGATAGCATACTTTAAAAAAATCCAGGAATTGAATATGTGAGAGTTGATGCAGCCTCAAGAGTTTTCACTATTTTTACTTCTAGATAAAATCAATTATAAGGTAACTGAATTATCTAAAAATGGGTAAAGGCCCTTATTTTTTACTTTATACACCTTACCATCTAGGGAATATAGAGGCGGTTCTTTTGCAAATATGATATTGCAGCTAATAATAATCTCACAATAAATATTCAAGACAAAATAATTACAACAGTTGTTGCAATTGCCAAAAAAGAGATAAAACCAGGAGAAAAATTAGACAATATAGGTGGATATTGTTTTGCGGGCACTGCTCTAGCAAGCAAAAGCAAAGGAAAATAATTATCTTCCAATTGCATTAGCAGAAAATAGTATTGCTAATAGAAAAATAGAGAAGGGGATATTATAAAATTTTTAGACATTAAATTAATGGACTCTTTATAATATTAAAAATAAATTGCAATAGCAGAGGTTTAATTCATATCTTTTAATAAATTTTCAAATTGTTCTACAAAGTTTTTATTAAGGGCTATTGAAAATTTTTTTAGCCAATTAGTTATATATTTTTTATTTACATCGGAATTTTTTAATAAGACAGCCTTTATGTCTTCTATATCTTTTGGCCTCCCTGAAAAAATTTTATGGATAATTAAATCTTCTATTGCCGCAAAATTTACGTACTGATCCCTAATTTTTATTTTCACAGATCTTTTGATAGCTTGCTTTTCGTAATCTGTTGTTGAAAAAATAAAATCTACCCTTATTTTTTCAGTAGTTTCTTCTGTGGGCAGAACAAATGTCTTATTTATAAACTTTAAAATATTTTCAGGAAGGGGCTTTAAATTAATTTTCTCCATGGTATTTAAAATTTTTTGGGCTTGCTCCACATCTATCCCTAAAGTAATATCAATATCTTTGGTTAGGCGGGGTTCGCCATAAAGAAGAACTGCCTGACCCCCAATTATCATATAGGGTATCGATTGTTCCTTTAAAAACTTACTTAATTTTACTAATGTTTTTTCGAACATGAATTTAAAATTTTAGCAATTCTTATGTCTGCTTCAATCCCCTCAAGAGGATCCTTTAAAGGGAATATTTTTAAATTACAAGCTTCCTTCCATAAGCTTTCATATATTCTTAACTTCTCTTTATAACCTAAACTACTTCTTTTTTGGTAAGTATTCTCAAAGGAATTTAAAATTTTATTATTTTTTTTCATTTTAGATTATTAATGTTAAGCATAACAATATTTTACTATAAATGTTTATCTACTGATAGTTAATTTAAAAATGTGATAATAGTTAGGGATGTGAAAAGAGGTTTTTCATAGGATTGATTTTTTCCTCAGAAATTTCTGTTAAAAAATTTATATGTTTATCGGTATCAAGATAAGAAAAACCTATCTTCCCCTCAAAGCTTCCAGACTGGATTACATTTACACCTTTTGACTTTAAATAATTTAATGTTTTATTATAATCTCCTACTTCCATTTTGAGGTGGTGTATTGATTCACCATATTTTTTAAGGTGCCTTAAAAATATGGAATCGCTTAATGGTTGGATTAATTTAAATACTATATTGCCCAGTTTCGAAAAAGCTATTTTAGCCTTGTAATCACGGGTTAACCCCAGGACTTTCATATTAGAAATATTTTTTTTGCCATACTCTTTTATTTCCCAGGGGCCAATTCCGAATTCTTCAAAATTTATTATCTTTTTTTTAATATCATTTACTACTATGCCTATTTGTGAAATACCATTGAAAATAAAATCCCTTTTTTTGTTCTTTTCAGGAGACCAGTAATCAGGTTCCGGTTTTATAAAATTACCGGTTACATTTACGATTTCTGAAATGAATGTAAGTCTTTCTTCAGTGCCCATATAGTAGTACATATTCTTGCCTTTATCACCTAATTGTTGGCCGGATTGTAAAATTTTAATGTCTTTTGCTTTTAAAATATCTAAAGTCTTTATGTAATCACCAATATCGAATTTTAAGTGATGAACTATCTGGTCTCCGTATTGGTCACAGAATTCTGAGTAAATTGAGTGATCAATGGGCTCAATATATTCAATCCTAATTTCCCCTAAAGACCTTACGCCAATGTTCATAGAATAATTTCTTTTTTTGCCATGCAAATACATTTTATCAACATTATCTGGTGAAAA
>JAGYOJ010000208.1 GCA_018399435.1 Actinomycetota bacterium
AATAATTTTGCTTCATCGGGATTTGAAACAAAAACACATTCGACCAGCGCTGCAGTCATCTTTGTATTTTTTATAACCCTAAAGTCAGCTGATTTAACTCCCCTGTTGCTGCTTCCAATTGCGCTTACTAAATTGCTTTGTACCGAAGCTGCAAACTGGCTTGACCCTGAAACTCCATTTGAGCTCCAGTAAGTTTCAGTGCCTGAAGATGCAGGGGTAAGCGATGCATTATTGTGGATTGATAAAAATAAGTCCGCCCCGCTTTTATTAGCTGTATTTACTATATCATCCAGGCTCATGCCTGAATCATCTGTCCTTCTCATTATTACATTAAAACCATTTGATTTTAAAAGATCTCTTAGTTTAAGGGTAATCTTTAAGTTTACTTCTTTTTCTGTCAGGCCATTATGAACACATCCGCTATCACTTCCCCCATGGCCTGCATCAAGAAAGACCGTTATTGCATCGGCAGCAATAATCTTGCTGCCAGCAAAATTTATAAAAATGAGTGAAAAAGATATTAAAAAAATTAAAGAAGATATTAATAATTTACGCAATTTATATCTCTTTATTTTCATAATTGTTTCCTTTTTTATTTATTTTTTAATCTTTCTTAATCCAGCTTGTATCCCTGTATATCGGCTGACTTATATCAAGTTGGCCTAAAGTATTAAGCCTTTCACCATTTATATAAAATGATACTGTATTTACCTCTGAAAATTCTGTTAAAGTGTTAACAATTGAATAAACTAGAAGAATATCTACGGCATCGCTTTTAAACCTGTTTTCAATAAACTCTGATGATAAATCCAAATTTATGTTTCCGCTATCGAAGTTTATTTTATTTATCTTTGTAGTGTCAGGAACCAGTTTTATATGGCCTGGTTCTATTGGTGGCTTAAGAAGTTCTGTAAAAGCTAATAAATATTTATGGTTATCAGAAATTATTCTTTTTTCACCAGCTAAATATTGTACTGTTGAATCAGCATAATATACATTAATGGTTACATCTGGGGATTCTTCTTCCTTGGTTTCAGTATCTGTTTCTCCGTTTTCAGAATTATTTTCGTCTCCAGTTCCATTTCCATTATCCCCATTGTCTTTATCTTTTTCATCTTCTTCTTTTGATTCTTCTTCTATTTCTTCAGTTTCTGTATCTTCCGCTTCTTCTTTTTCTTTTACTAATACATTTGGGTCTTGGGTATAAGGGTCTTCTTCACCAATATCTATTTTATCTTCAGGATTTTCATTAAATGTGCATGAAAAAAAGAAAAATGAGCATAAAAAAAGAAGTATCAATAAGGCCATTGATACTATGGAAATAGGTCTAATAAAACTATTTTTATTTTTATTACCCTTCATTGCTACAAATACTGATTATTTTTATTACTATGTAATTACTATAATTATTACTGCATTATTAAAAAAACTTTAAACACTTTTATATAATTACACAAATAAGTGTTTTAGTCAAATAATTCTTACTAATTTTTATTAATAAGCACCTTTTCCAAATAAAACAACTGGGATTGTTTTTATTAAAATCTTTAGGTCCATCTCAATAGACCAATTTTGTATATAATAAAGGTCTAGCCTTGCCATTTCCTCAAATGATAGCTCGCTTCTGCCGCTTATTTGCCACAATCCTGTAATTCCCTGTTTTACATTTAACCTCTTCATCTGCCATTCTTCATATTTATCCACTTCTTCTGGAATTGGAGGCCTTGGACCTACCAGGCTTAATTCCCCTTTTAGCACATTTATAATTTGGGGCAACTCATCTATGGAAAACTTGCGCAAAAAACGCCCCACTCTTGTTATCCTGGGATCATTTTTTATTTTAAATATAGGCCCATCTGCTTCATTTTGTTCTTTTAATTCTCCAAGCCTCTCTTCAGCATCAACGTACATAGTCCTGAACTTATACATATAAAATACTTTAGAGTCTTTTGTGTATCTTTTCTGTTCAAAAAAAACAGGCCCTTTTGAGTCTATCTTTATGAGTAAAGCCACAACAAGGTAAATTGGTATAAAAAATATAAAAATAATTACACCCAATACATAATCAATGGTATTTTTCAAAAATAAGTTAAATCCAAAGAACCCAATATTTGCTACCTGCATTAAGGGAACTCCGCCAATTTCCCGCATGCTCATCCTCTTAAGGGAGAACTCAAAAAATCCTGGGAATATAAGGATTGAGACATCCACCCCCTTTAGCTTTTCTAATATGTCTAGCATCTCAAAATATATATATTCTGTGCTTGATATTATAATTTTTTGGACATTCTCTTTATTGATAAGTTCTTTTAAATTATCCAAACTGCCCAAAATAGTAAAATCCTTAGAAGATCTCCTATATTTTGATATTTTCTTTTTGGTGTCAACATGGCCAATAATCGTATGGCCTTCAAATGAATATTTTTTTAGGCTGTCTTCTATCCTCCTAGCATTTTCGCCAATCCCTACAATTATAGTTCTTGATGATAAATCAAGCTTCTTTATTATTTTGTGGGTAAAAATTTCAATTAAAAACCTGCTTAAAATAATGAAGAAAACACTGCTGACAAATAATAATAGAATCCATTTTCTAGAAAAT
>JAGYOJ010000209.1 GCA_018399435.1 Actinomycetota bacterium
GTTGTTGTCCACCCGCTAACAGCTTCAAATATCGAGTGTAAGGGTTTCATTGTCTGCAGCATAAAAAAAGGAATTGCAGAAATAAGCATTACCAGTAACCAGGAGACAATAACAATAATCCCACCCTGCTTTAAAGACAGCGCTACCTCTTTTCTATATCTTAAATTTTGCCTTAATAGAATCCCCAGCAATGCAGCAATAGCAGAAGGTATCAAAAAGTTCTTTAAAAATATGATTTCGCTTGGAAAAGCAATTAATGATAAGAGTGGCAATAAGAGAACCACTGCCAAACCCAAAAGAATTGTGCCAATATAACCTAATATTAGCCTATAGCTTTCTTTTAACTGTTGGGCTAAAATCATTAGTCTACCCTTCCTGCGATAGCCTTTAAAACCTCCGACTGTATCTCGGGTAAAGTTAATATTACGACTTTATCTTTTGATATAATTTTAGTTTCCCCTCCTGGGATTATAGGATTGCCATTCCTTACAATACAACTAATTATAGCTTGCGGGGGTATATCAATTTCTTTCAAGCTTTTATTAACAACTGGATAATCTTCATGGATTTCCAGTTCAATTACAGCAACCTTGCCTTCTTCTAAAGGAATTAAATTAGTTATCTGGTCAACAAAGACTTTTTGCTCTATTAAAGAAGATATTATCCCGGATGTGCTTATAGTAGTGTTTACACCTAATTTATCAAATACTTCAACATTCCTTGGGTCATTTACTAGGGCTAATGTTTTTTTAACCCCAAACAATTTTGATGCTAACTGGCAAGTAACCAGGTTGTCCTGATCCTTTGGAGTTAAAGCTAGAACCATATCTGTAGCAGCTATTCCCGCATCTTCTAAAATATATAACTTTGTACCATCACCATTTACAATTTTAGCATTATATCTTTTGGCTAGCTTATTGCAAAATTGTTTATCATTATTTATTACTGTTACATTATAACCTTTAGAAATAAAGGACTTGGTCAAAAAAAGTATTTTCTTTCCCCCTCCTACCATAATTATATTCATAACTTTTCTTTTGCCTCCTGTTCAACAATATCAATAAATTTATTTGCAGATAAAATAGTGGGCGATAAAATACTTATATCTAATTCTTCATAAAATTCCTTCATTTTTACATCAAATATTCTTGCTATTACTTTTGGAACATTAAAAATTTTTTTTGCAATCTGGGCAACCATTATGTTTGTATTATCATCATCAGTTACAGTAATCACTATATCTGCCTTATCTATTTTTGCTTCAAGCAAAACATCTTCTTCTGTTGCATCAGCTTCAATGGTAAAACCGCTAAAATCTACACCAAGCCTTCTAAAGGCTTCCTCTTTTTTGTCTATTACTACAATACTTTTCTTTTTTTTAGAAAAAATATTTGCAATATGCGAGCCAAGGCGCCCGCAGCCAACTATTATTATATATTCGTCTTTAGCTTTCCTCTTTTTCATCATTTTCTCCCAAATCCATGCCCTTTTGTGAATATTTAAATTCTGTCAGCCTTTGCAAATTTTTCTCTGCAGGCTCATATGAAGGGTCTAAATCTAAAGCTGCCCTGTAGTGCTTCCCCGCATCTTTAAAATTACTATTGCTTTCATAAATAATTCCAAGAAGGTTATGCGGCTCTGGCGCATTGACATCCTTTGCAATAGATTTTCTTAAGAATTTTTCTGCTTTTTTGTATTCCCTTTTAATAATACATTTTTTTGAAAACTCTATTAAATCTTCAAAAGTATTCAATTTATTTTCTTTTAGATCCTCCCTTGAGAAAATCTTTTTTACTAATTTCCTTATTTCCTCAGGCGTAAAAGGCTTGCTTAAAAAATCAATAGCTCCTAATTTCATTGCTTCAACAGCCCGCTCAACAGTCCCGTAGGCAGTCATCATTACTACATTAGTATTGTCTTTTCTTTCTCTCAGCCTATTTAGTACTTCCATTCCATTTAATCCTGGCATCTTTATATCAAGTAATACTAAATCATAATTATCGTCCTTTATTTTCTCAAGCCCTTCCTTGCCATTGACTGCAATATCTATGCCATATCCTTCATTTGCCAGACATTGCTTTAAAGTTTTTCTAATATTTTGCTCATCATCTACTATCAAGATTTTTTTGCTCATTTCTCCTCCTTAAAAAATTTATTTAAGACTTTTTCTATCTTTTTATGCCCAAAAGGTTTTACTATAAACTCATCACCGCCAACCTTGAAAGCTTTATCTATATCTTCTTCCCTGGTTTTAGCGCTTATAAAAATTATGGGGATATCTTTAGTATTTGTTTCTTCCTTTAAGGCCTTGCATACCATATAGCCATCCATCTTTGGCAGTATAATATCTAACATTATTAAATCCGGTATATTCTTCTGCGCCTGCTCTATGCCTTTTAGCCCGTCGGAAGCTGTAAGTACTTCGAACTTCTTTTTTTCTAAGTACATTTTTAAAGATAATGTAATATTTTGGTCATCTTCAATTATTAAAATTTTTTTCATTTTTTATCCCTTTTTGCTTTATTTAAAGTAAAATAAAATGTACTTCCTTCATTTAATTTACTCTTTACCCAAATATCTCCTCCATG
>JAGYOJ010000021.1 GCA_018399435.1 Actinomycetota bacterium
AATTTATTTTGTTATACGATAAGTGTTGGTAAAATAATTACTATTGCTAATAATTTAAGTTTAGAGAAAGGAGGTGGATATGTAAAAAGGCAGCCCGGGGAAATGATTTTAATCCTTGGGCTAATATTTATCTTTTCAATATTTTTCCAAAGGAGGAAAAAAAATGAGTAAATTTAAAATTATCTCAATTTTAGGTTTAGCTATTATATTTGCAGTAGGTATTTCATTTACTGGCTGCCAGGCTGAACCTGAAGTTATCACTGAAACTGTTACAGAAACGGTTACAGAAACGGTTACAGAAACTGTAACAGAAACTGTTGAAGTAGAAGAAGAAGCTTATGCATATTATGAAACGCTTAAAGTGCATGCTCAAGACACCGATGACCCATATCCAGACAACCCTGCAGAAGGACATACTATAGCTTATACAGATATTATGGGTGGAATTCCATTCTGTAATAATGTATACGGCAGTGTTCAGAAAGAATGGGAATTAGCTGGAGGAGCAGATAGCGACCTTTACTATGCAGACAACCAGTACGATGCTACAGTAGGACTGCAGAATGCTGATATTCTTTTGGCTAAAGAGCCCGAAGTTTTAATTTGGTTCCAGTTTGACTCAAAAGTAAACAGTATTGTAGCCCAAAAATATGGCGATGCTGGAATACCTATTATAGCTGTAGACGTGCCAGTTCCTGGTGCACCGTTTATGGGTGTTAATAACTTTAAGGTAGCTTATATGGCTGGTGAAGAAGCTATTAAAAGAGTAGAAGAACAAGGCGGCATAGATACCATAGATAAAATAATTCTAATGCAAATGCCAGCTGGAGGCGAAGTTGTAATGCTACGTTCTGAAGGTTTCTATCAAGCATTTGTTGATGAGTATGGCGCAGATGTTATAGATCCTATGACTATTAGGGCTGATGGCGGCGCAGGTGAAGCAGAACAGGCTAATGCAGCTATGTCTGATGTTTTAACTTCTATACCTGATGCAGAAAACTTTGTTCTTACTTCAGTAAATGAGCAAACTATGGATGGCTGTATATCAGCTGTACAAACTGCTGGAAGATGGGATCCAGATAAGTGGATTGTAATAACACAGGGCGTAGACGATGTTGGTAAAGCTCAACTTAGGGAAGGCTTAACAGATGCAGGTGTTGGCTACTTTCCTGAAAGATATGGTGAATATCTAATACCAGCAGTTTCTGCGTATCTAAATGGTGAATTACCACCTCCATTTATGTATGTAGAAAATGAAATTATTACTCCAGAAAATATAGACGAGTATTATACAGAATAGATGGAAAAATTTTCCAAATAAGTGTAAATAAAAAATGAAATCCATTAGGGAAGGGTAAAACCTTCCCTAATAAAAAATAGGTGGTGAAAAGTGGCTGATAATAATAATGTAATACTTAAGATGGAAAACATTACAAAAACATTTCCAGGGGTAGTAGCCTTAAATAATGTAAGCATAGATCTAAAAAAAGGCGAGGTCTTGGGCATATTAGGAGAAAACGGTGCTGGGAAATCGACCCTTATTAAAGTATTGGCAGGCAATTATATTAAGGATTCTGGAAAAATTACTATAGATGGTAATGAAACTGAGTTTAAAAATCCAGGCGAAGCAATGGAGTCTGGAATCAGGGTAATTTATCAGGAACTTAATACATTAGAAAATCTTTCTGTAACAGAAAATATATTTTTAGGGGAGCAGGAAACTAAAACTCCTTTAAATATAATTGACTGGAAGAAAATGGAAAAAGAATCAAGAAAAATACTTAAACAGCTTAATATTGATATTAATCCCAATACAATAATGGAAGACCTTTCGGTATCGGAAAAGCAAGTGGTAGAAATTGCAAAAGCTATTTCAAAAAAGGGTAAAATTCTGATTATGGATGAGCCAACTGCTGCATTAAGCGAGGAAGACAAAGATTCTTTATTTGAAATCATAAAAACATTAAAAGAAGCAGGCGTATCAATTATATACATTTCGCATAGGCTAAAAGAAATCTTTGAAATAACAGATAGGGTTACTGTGCTTAGGGATGGCAAAAAAATTGGAACTGTTGGCACCTCTGAAACTGATAGCAATCAGTTGGTAACCATGATGGTTGGCAGGGATATACAAGAAATGTATCCCAAACGGGAAGTTCCTATAGGAGAAGTAATTATGTCTGTAAAAAATTTAGTAGCCGAGGGCATAGAAGATGTTAGTTTCGAGTTAAGGAAAGGTGAAATACTGGGTATTTTTGGTTTGTTAGGATCGGGCAAAACAAGTTTGGTAAAATCTTTATTTGGTGCAAACCCAATAAAATCCGGAAAAATTTATGTATACGGTAAAAAGATAACAATAAAGAAACCTTGGCAGGCCAGGGACAATAAAATTGGCTTAGTGCCTGTAGATAGAAAGCTAGATGGCTTAGCTTTAATGTTGGGCGTAAAGGAAAATATAACCTTGGCAAATATTCAGCAATTAGGTAAAGGTTTTTTGATTAAAAAAGCAGTTGAAAGAGAAAAAGCACAAAGATGGATAGATAATCTAGATATAAATACTCCTTCAATGAACCAAGAAGTTAATAGCCTGTCAGGCGGCAACCAGCAGAAAGTAGTCTTAGCTAGATGGCTAGAGAGCGGATCAAATATAATTATTTTAAATGAGCCTACTAGGGGCATTGATGTGGGTACCAAAGTTGAAATTTATAAATTAATGCAGAATTTATGTGAACAAGGCGCTGGAATAATTATGATTTCATCTGAGCTGCCAGAGATTCTTTCAATTGCTGATAGAATTTTGGTTATCAGTAAAGGTAGAATAACCGGAGAATTTAAAAGAGGAAAAGCTAGTGAAGAGAAATTAATGCAGACAGCTTGTATCTGAGGAATTTAAATATTAGGAGGACTTATGGCAGAAAATCAGGAAACACCTGTTAGAAAAAAAGAAAAAAAGTTTTTTTTGAGTAATACTATAACTTTATTTATAGTATTAATAGTGATGTTAGTGTTCTTTTCTTTAACCAGTGAAAGTTTTCTTTCCACTTATAATTTAGTTTCCATGCTTTCCAATCTTTCTTTTTACGGGATTGTCGCAGCAGTGCTAACCATGGTTTTAATATCTGGTGAGATAGATTTTTCTATTGGGGGCAATATTGGTTTAACTAGCATTATTGCTGCAATTTTAATAGAGTCAGGAGTAAATGGATGGCTTGTTATTTTATTATGCTTGCTTCTAGGGGCAGCAATTGGCATTTTTAATGGTTTTTTAGTAACAGTTATTGGAGTAAATTCAATTATAGCAACTGTTGGCACCATGTCGGTATGGAGGGGCTTAGCTTATACTTTTTCAGATGGGCAATCCATAATGGCAATGACCCCTGTAATTGACTTTTTGGGCAGAGGCAAAGTTTTGAATATTCCTTTTCCAATTATATTATTTATTATAATTTTTGCTGTTTGTTATGTGGTAATGAATCATTCTAAATGGGGGAGAAAAATTTATGCTATTGGCGTTAATCCAATGGCTTCATTCCTATCGGGCATAAATGTAAAGCAGGTTAAATTTTTGACTTTCCTATTTAGTGGAATTGCTGCTGCCCTAGGGGGATTAATACTGGCTTCTTTAAGCGGGGTTGGCATGCCCCAACATGGTGAAGGTTTAGAGCTCACTATAATATCAGCAATCCTTTTAGGTGGAACTGCTCTTGGCGGGGGAAGAGGACAAATTTTAGGCACGCTTGTGGGTGTGCTTATTATAAGTGTCTTATATAATGGCCTAACTATGCTTAATGTATACTATTACTATGTTCAGATTGCACAGGGCGTAGTTTTAGTTGCAGTTGTTGCTACTTATGAAGTTAGGCAAAAAAGATTACAGGAATGAATAATTAAATAGTTATTATCGGAGGTTTCATGGCTAATTTAAATGTAAAAACAGGAGAAGAGAAATGGTATAAGAAGGCTATTGGCATTTTTACTAGAAGCAAGACGCCAATAGCATCTTTGATAATATTATATATAGCTATGGTAGTAATATTTGCTTCTTTTTCACCATATTACCTAACAATAGGGAATTTTAGGAGTATTTTTAATAATTTTGCTGTTCTTGGGATATTGTCTGCAGGAATTACTATAGTTATGATTGGGGGAGGGTTTGATCTTTCCATAGGCTCTACCATGGGGCTAACAGGAATACTTTGTGCAGTAATCATGCTTAAGTTTAGTTTTATCCCTGTTGGAATTGTGATGGTGATAGCTGTTATTATAGGATGCTTCCTTGGATTAATAAATGGATTGATTATAGCAAAAATAGGCATTAACCCTATTATTACTACTTTAGGTACATTAGCTATATTCAGGGGAATTGCTTTTTTCTGGGCAGATTTAAATGTTAGGATCTATAGTGATTTCTGGGATTCTATTGGCAGAAGCTTTATCGGAGGAATTATACCCTACACCACTGTTTATATATTAGTAATCTTTATAATCTTAGCTTTAGTTTTAAAATTTACAAAGTTTGGCAGGAACTTATACACAATTGGCGGCAATGAGTATCTGGCTAAGCTAGCAGGAATAAAAGTAGAAAGGATTAAAATAGCTAGTTATGTAATTTCTGGACTTTTTTGCGGCCTTGCAGCTATAGTTCTTACTTCCCAATTAGGCTCTGGCCGCCCAGAATATGGTAGCGGCAAAGAGCTAGAAGTACTTACTGTTGTAGTGCTTGGCGGTGTTACAGTTGGAGGCGGGAAAGGAAACTATTTAGGCACATTTATAGCATTAATAATTATTGGCTCTATCGCAAATGGCCTGGTATTACTAGACGTCCCTGTATTCTTGAGAATGGTTATAAAAGGAGGTCTTTTAGTATTAGCAATTTCAATTGATGCTTTAAGAAACAGAAGAAGATTACAACTTTATTGAATTTTTTAAGGAGCAATATGGATAGCAGGGAAAGATTTATAGAAGTAATGAAATTTAACAAAGATGCCAGGGCTGTTAAGTGGGAATTTGGATATTGGGGTAAAACCATAAAGAACTGGTATAGCCAGGGCCTAGAAGAAAAAAAATATCCAAAGATACCTATAGATATTACAACTTTTCAAGCTTCCCTTTATACTACTGCCTGGATAACAGAATGGAGAAATAAAGGTTCTAAGGAAGGTGAAAAAATTGAACTCCCTAATGGCATTGGCGTGTGGGGCGGAGGAACTTATTGGCCTAATCAAGGGTTCCCATTAGATAATGATGTGGCCAATTTTTTTAATTTTGATAAATCTACAATTTTAGTAAAAATTGAACAACTCCTTTACCCTAAGTTTGATATAAAAATATTAGGTGAAGATGAAGAAAAATTAACTTATATAGACATTGATGGAGTTGAAAGAATATACTTAAAAGATGAAGCTACTATCCCAACATCTATGAAGTGGCCCATAACAGACTGGGATAGCTGGAAAAAAATTAAAGAGGAAAGGGTCAACACAGATAATATTAAAGCAAGATTTCCAGAGAACTGGGATGAATTAGTTAAAGATTACAAGGGTAGGGATTATCCACTGGCTTTAGGGGGATATCCATTAGGTATTTTTGGAACTCTTGTCCACCTTATAGGTTATGAAAACCTATTTTATTATTATTATGACAAACCTAAACTCATTAAAGATATCCTAAATAATTTCACTGATTTATGGATTGCTTTATGGGAGGAAATTTTATCACAAATTGATGTTGATTGCGTCCATATATGGGAAGATGTATCAACAGGTACAGCGTCCATGGTATCGCCTGCTACTTTTAAGGAATTTATGACTCCGTATTACAAGAAGCTTACGAGCTTTTTAAAAAGTAAAGGTGTGGACATAATACTTTTGGACACTGATGGCGATTGCAATGAACTTATTCCATTATTTATGGAAGCTGGCATAACAGGGCTTTATCCTATGGAGGCTAGCGCTGGCATGGATGTGCTTTCTGCCAGGAAAAAGTATCCAGATTTACAAATAATGGGAGGAATTCCCAAATCCAGGATACCATTAGGGAAGGCCGAGATTGATAAGCTCCTGGAGCCGATAGCTGAACTTTTAAAATATGGTGGCTATATTCCATATGGCGACCATCTTATACCGCCGGAAGTTCCTTGGGAAGATTTTAAGTATTATAGAGATAAATTAAATAAGCTTATAGACAAAAATGGAAAAATTTGAAATTTATAGATATGTTAGAAAAATACGCCTTTGATTACAAGCTGAATAAAAGGCACCCTAGGGGCATTGATCTAGGCAGCTGGTTAGATAGAGAGAAGCTGGCGGTTGTAGTAATAGACATGCAAAATTATATTACAAAGAAAAAATATAGCGGAAAATGGAGTTCTGGAGGCCAGGATAATTATTATTACAATAGAATAAATAATAAAGTATTGCCAAATGTAAAGAAAATAATTAACTATTTTAGAAATGAAAATGTGAAAATAGTCTATACTAGAATTGCATCCACAAATACTAAATTATTAGATGTAGCAGGAATTGGCAGAAAAGTTCTATATAATGAACTTGAAGACATAGAAGGACATATATACCATCTTAATAGCAAGGAATATGCAAGCAGGGTGGATAATGAGATTATGCCCAAAGAAGGGGATATAGTTGTTTTAAAAAGTTCAAGCGGAGCTTTTTGTTCTTCGAATATTGATCTAATTTTAAAAGCTAATAATATCTCCAGGCTAATATTTGTAGGCGGAATGACTGATGCTTGTGTGTCCTCAAGTGTTAGGCAAGCTTATGATAGAGGATATCTTCCGATAGTTATTGAAGATGGTTGTATTGCTGCTACTGAAGATGACCATCTAAGCGCATTAAAAAGCATTAAAAAATATTATGCTTGGGTAACTACTACTAAGGATTTATTTTTAAAATATAAAAATATTTATTAAAGATTTGGATTAAAAGGCAGAAAAAGGAGTTCCAATGGTTACAAAAAATTATTTGGTTTTTGATTTTGGCGCAAGCAATGGAAGATCAGCGGTTGCAAAGTTTGACGGAAAAAAATTTGATATGGAAGTAACCCATAGATTTGAAAACAGGCCTGTCTTTGCTTCAGGCACCCTTTACTGGGATATATTAAGTTTATATGCAGAGCTAAAGGCTGGCATACAAAAATCAATAGGAAAGTATAAAAAAATTGAATCTTTAGCCTTAGATACCTGGGGGGCAGATTTTGGATTTCTTGATAAGAACGGAAAGTTAATGTCTAATCCTGTACATTACAGGGATGAACAAAGGCTCAAGGACTCAGAGAAACTATTTAAAAAAATATCAGCCCAGAGGCTTTTTGAATTAGCGGGTTCAATGGTAAATCCAATTTTTGATTTATTCCACTTTTTTTCGCTTAAGGTAAACGAGAGTCCTGAGATTGAGCATGGGAAAGTTTTTTTAACCATGCCTGATATATTTAACTACTTTCTTACTGGCAAAACTTTTAATGAATGGACTAGGCTTACTACTACTATTATGTACAATCAAGTAAAGAAGGTTTGGGAAGATGAAATATTTAAAGCTGCCGGCCTTCCCTCTGATAGATTTGCTGAAATTATAAAGCCTGGAGAAAAGATAGGGAAAATAAAGGATTCGGTGTGTTCCGAACTTGAGATAGATCCTATAGAGGTAATAGCGCCAGTTACTCATGATACACCATCAGCGGTAGCCGGGATACCTGTAATAGGCAAAAAAAATTGGGCTTTTATAAGCTTAGGCACCTGGGCAATTTTAGGCAAAGAAACCAATAAACCCCTAATTAGCAAAGAAATAATGGACTTGGGATATTCTAATGAAGGAGGCGCAGAGGACAGTAATTTATTTATAAAAAATATAACTGGCTTGTGGATAATACAGCAATGTAGAGCAAAATGGATTAAAGACACAGGAAGGGATATTTCATGGGATGAAATAGTAAAGCTATCTTCAGAAGCTTTAGCATTTAAATCTTTTATAGATGTTGATAATCCTATATTTTCACAGCCTACAGTAGATATGCCACAAGTAGTAAGGGATAATTCTAAAGGAGACAAACCCCAGGATATTGGCGAGGTGGCCAGGTGTGTTTATGAAAGCCTAGCTTTAAAATTTAAGCATGATGTTGCTTCTTTGGAAAAAATTTCCGGAGAGAGCCTAGAATTGCTCCACCTTATAGGCGGAGGAACTCAAAATAAGATGCTTTGCCAATGGACTGCAGATGCCACTGACATACCTGTTATAGCGGGACCTACTGAAACTACTTCAGTAGGCAATTTCCTTATGCAGCTTATGGCAAGTGGGGAAATAGATAATCTAGAACAAGGCCGGATTATATCTAAAAATTCATCCAAGGTTTTTAATTATAAGCCAAAAGATATTGATAAGTGGGATGAAGCTTATCAGAAATTTATAAAAAAATAGGAGGAGTAAAAATGAAACTTAATGTTGATGCACATCTCTGGTGTTTGGGTACATATGCAGAAAGGTATGTGCCAGGCGGTTATTATGATGCTTTAGACGTTGACGAACAGCTGGAAATAATGTCAAAGATAGATGGCCTTACGGGGCTGTTTACTTTTTACCCGCTTCCACCACTTCCTGAAGATGCAGATAAGTTAGTAAAAAAATTGGATAATTACGGGCTAAAAGTATCAAATCTTGCTATGGAAGTTTGGGGAGATAGAAAATGGAAGCATGGCTCTTTTAGCACTACAGAAAAAAATATTAGAAAAGAAGCCATTAAAATGTTTAAAGAAGGAATTGATTTTGCCAAAGAAGTAAATGCTAATAGCGTGCTTTTATGGCCTGCCCATGATGGTTTTGACTATCCGTTCCAGGTAGATTATAGGGAAGGCTGGAAAAATTTAGTAGAAACAATAAGGGAAATTGCCGAATATGATCCAAGTGTTAAAATTGCGCTAGAAGCTAAATCCAAAGATCCAAGGCAGAAACAATATGTTTCTGATTCTGCCAAAGCGCTAACCCTTATAAATGATATAGGAAGGGATAATGTAGGGGCAGCTTTAGACGTAGGCCATTCTTTAATGGCTGGTGAAAATTTAGCAGAATCGCTTTGCCTTCTAGATTCTCATGATAAGCTAGTCCAGATACATCTAAATGAAAATTATAAAGATGCAGATCCGGATATGATTTTTGGAACAATTAATTTCTGGGAATTGCTTGAATTTTTCTATTACCTTAACAAAACAGATTTTAAAGGCTGGTCTTCAATTGATATAATTGCTGCACGTGAAGACAGGGAATCAGCACTTAAACTTGGAGTAGACCTTATATGGAAATTAAAAGATATGGCAGACAAGCTAAGCGCTAAGTCTGATATTATTGACAAAAACCTAAAAGACTATAAATTTACCGACAATATGCAACTCATAAAAGACATTATTTTTAAATAGGAGGAATCATGGAAAGAGTAGGTTTTAAATTTAAAATTAAGCCTGAGCTAAAAGCTGAATATAAAAAGGAACATGATGAAATATGGCCTGATTTGGCCAAGGCAATAAAGGATGCGGGAATTTCAAATTATTCAATTTTCTTTTACCCTGACGGTACTTTGTTTGCATATCTTGAAGCTGAAGATTATGAAAAAGGTATGGAACAATTAGGGAAAACTGAAGTTAATAAAAGGTGGCAAGAACATATGGAAAAATTCTTTATAAAAGAGGATAAATCTATTCTTGGGCCGGAAACTGAAATATTGAAAGAAGTATTCCATTTAGATTAAGGAGAGTCTATTTATGAATTCGAGAGAGAAGTTTCTTTCTGTTATGAGGATGGATGACGGAAACTATCAGGATGTTGATATCCCAAAAGTAGAATTTGGCTATTGGGCAGGGACTATTAGGAGGTGGCTTAATGAAGGGCTAGAGGAAAGGCAAGAGGTCCCAGATAATATCTCTGATGGAATTGCCATAATGGCAAATAAAAATATATATGAAAAAATGGAAAAGCTAGGGGATAAAAATGTACAGCCAGTTTTTGGCCTGGACCAATACCTTACAAAATTCCCTGTAGACTATAGCCCTAGGTTAGAAGAAAAAGTAATTAAAAAAACAGATACACATATAATTTATAAAGATTCATATGGAGTGGTAAATAAAAGTTCTGCTACCATGACTTCTCTCCCACTGGAGCTAGAAAATCCTGTAAAAGATTGGGAAAGCTGGGAAGAGTATAAACAAGGATATAGCCTTGATACAATAGAAGATAGATTGCCGCCTGATTGGGATGATTTAGTTAAAAGGCTAAAAGACAGGGATTTTCCCATAAGATTAGGTGGAACTAATGGAGGCTTTCTAGGTTTCCCAAGGCAAATTATGGGATTAAATACTTACTTTTTAAAGCTTTTTGATGAACCTGATCTTATTAATGACATATGTGAAACTTTTTTAAATTTTCTTTTAGCTTATTATGATAGAATCATAAAAGATATAAAAGTAGACTGCATACTTATTTGGGAAGATATGGCAGGAAAAGGAGGCTCCCTTATCTCACCAGACCATTTTAAGGAATTTTTAACCCCACGGTATAAAAAGATGGTGAGTTTTGCCCATGATGTAGGAGTAGATATAATTTTAACTGATAGTGATGGGTATGTTGAAGATTTAATACCTTTAATTGCAGAAACCGGGGTTACGGGAATGTATCCTTTTGAAAGGGCAGCAGGAAATGATTTGCTAAGAATAAGGAAAGAATTCCCTGATTTCCAAATAATGGGAGGCATAGATAAGAAAATTTTATTTAAGGACTCTAATAAAAATAGGATAGATGAGGAACTTGCTATTACTGAAAAAATGTTAGAAAAAGGTAGGTATATACCGCATATTGATCATTTTGTGTCACAGGATTGTACATATGAAAATTTTACTTATTACAGGAACAAGCTTAACAAAATGGTTGATGATTTTAACATGAAATAATTAGGAATATAAAGAATATATATTAAAAATTTAACTAGAGTGTAAGTATGAGTTTAAAAGAAATAAGCTTTTTTGACTGTAATTCTTGGGTAGGGCAAAATTATCTAAAAAGGCAATATTCGATTGAAGACAATTTAATAAATAAAGTTATTGAAGATAGATTAAATAATTATAATATAAAAGCTAATATATTATCCCATCACGCTTCATTGTTTTACTGGCCAAGAGAAGGGAATAATTTATTGTCAAACTTGATTAAAAGTAATCCTAAGATTTTTGGCTGCATGTTGATGGAACATGAGTTTATATCAAATCCAGGTGATTTTGAATCTAGTTTAAAGAGAAGATATAAGGAAGGTTTTAGGATCCTAAAATTATTCCCTAAATCTAATAAATACCCATTTGAAGTTAATTTATTTTCAAAATTTTATAAAATTATGAATCATTATAAATTTCCGGTAATGATAGGTTTAGAGGAAATTGATATAACTGGAAATAAATATATCGAGTGGGATAAAATAGCTGATATAGCAAAAGAATTTCAATATATGCCAATAATAATTGATGGCCAAAACGCAAAATCCTTATTATTTAATTCTTTCTTTTTATCTTTATTAAAAAATTATGGGAATATTTACCTTACTGCCCATAATCTATTTTGTGTTAACCAGATTGAAAACATAGTAAAATCCACGAGTTCCAAAAAAATTCTTTTTGATACCTATTATCCTTACATGGAAATAAATCTTTCAGTAAAAAGGCTTATTTATTCTAGTCTGCCATTAGAAGATAAAAAAAGAATTGCTTATAAAAATATTGAAGAAATTATAGGGAAGATAGAATTTTAATATGGATGAAAAAATAAAAGAATATGAAATAATAGATGCGCATCTCCATTTAGGGGATTTAGGGTATTTTAACACTCTAAGGGATACAGATAATCAAATTATAGAGGTTTTAAAAAAGACAAATGTTAAGAAAGCAATTTTTAGCCATCACGGTGCTTTATCTACCATAAATTTAGGTTTTAAAAAGACAGTTGAGATTGCAGAAAAATATAAAGGCTTCTTATTTGCTTATTTAGTATTTAACCCTAATTTCAGTAATGAGACATTAAAGTTTTTAGAAGATAATATAGAAAAAAACGAGTTTGTAGGGATAAAAATACATCCTTCATGGCATGAGGTATATCCATATGATGAAAAATATAATAAATTCTGGGAATTTGCTGATAAAAATAATTTAATTGTATTAACTCATAGCTGGAATCCAAATGTTGCAAATAAAAACCAAAAATATTCAGACCCTTTCTTATTTGAGGATATATTAAAAAAATATAAGGGTATTAGGCTGATATTAGCCCACAGTGGGGGAAGAGGCGATTATCTTTATAAAACGATTAGTTTGCTAAAAAAGTTTGATAATTTATATGTAGATTTTGCAGGAGATATATTTGTGCCCAATCTTTTAGAGGATTATGTAAGAGAAATTGCTGAATATCTTCAATGCATCCGAAAAAATTTGGACT
>JAGYOJ010000210.1 GCA_018399435.1 Actinomycetota bacterium
CTATTGATAAGGTTTTAGGAAATAATAATTTAAAATTATATTTCTTAAAGCAAAGGCTTTAAATACTCAATGCTTTTCTTTAAAGCATCTACTCCTGAGCATTCTATTGACAAATAGCCATTATAGTTTTTTTCTTTAAGATATTCTATGCAGCCTTTAATATCTACTTCTCCATCTCCAATTGCCATTCCCGCTGTAACCCCAGTTTCTCCAGTAGAAGTTTTTGGCATCTTAACATCTTTAAGATGGACATGCGCAACATGGTCTATAACTTTTTTTAAAGTTTCAAGGGCGTCATTGCCTGCAATAGTTACATTGCCTGTATCGAAATTAATTGCCAAATTTTTAGAGTCGCTAAGGGACATTATTTTTAGCAATCCTTCAGCATTGGTGGTATAAATACCATGGGGTTCTATAGTAATAGTTATCCCATAATTTTCCGCCATTTTTGTAAGTGTCTTTAGATTATAGCCCATCACACAAAATGCATCATCTTCTTTCATCCAATCTGGTTTTATCCCTTCTGCTGTATTAACTAAAGGAGAACCCAGTATATAAGCAAAACGGATTGCTTTTTTAAGATAATCTACCCCGTACTCTGTATCCATAAGGCTTGAATGAGCGCTAAGGCAGGCAACACCTAGGCCAGCGCCTTCTATGAGTTTTCGCATTTCCATGGGGTCATTTTCTAAGCTGGTGATATTGCAATAACCATAAACATTAAGCAGGCACCTTCCAGTCATAAGTTCAGGCTCTATATACTTTAGCCCTAACTTTTTAGTCATATTGACTGCATAGGTAAAATCCTTCTCGGCATGCCTGAATGAATCAGCTTCCGCACATAATTTAATAGACATTTCCCCTCCTATTTATTTATGTATTTGAAATCAGAATAAAACTTTTTATATATAAAATCAATTATATTAAAAACAATATGCTTTTATTTAATTTTCCATAGCAATATATGCATCATAAATTTCAGGCAGCGTTTCCCATTGAGCTTTGCCAGAATCAGTATATGGCTGTATTTCTTTTAGCCATCTTTTAAAAACTTCCTTCTCTATTTCTGCTCCTCTGCTTAAGCCAACATATAATAAATTTACTTTGCCGTCTTCTGAATAGCTCAGTGATTTTTCCATTAGCCTAATATAGGCATCGACATCATTTTGATTAAATGAATCTTCTTTAACACTAGTATCCTCATTATGTAATTCATAAAGTGCCTTAATTACTCCATCAGAAGATAAAATTACTAAATCTCCTTCTGGATTATGTTTAAACCAATTCTTCCCATCAGAGGTTCTCCAGGTATGGATTCTATCTTTTAAGTCTGGGGGGAATACCCCGTGAAATTCTGATAATATTTTTTCTTTTGTATAGCCTTCTGGAAGTTTTTCTTCAAGAAGGGAAAAACCGCACATTGTAACTCCCCCGGTTGTAAATTTATACCCTGCATCAATTGCAGCCTTTACCCAATTAAGGCCTGAACAAATTCCTGAAACATGCCTTATTTCATGCCACAATAAGCCCTCCACATTTTCTTTCATAACTGCAATCTCATTGGTCATATCTTTGACAGTTTTTCCTTCTTTTCTAGCTTTTGCTCCTACATCTGCATGGCCCCCAATCCAATGGTCTCTTTTATATAATTCTAATAGTACATTGTCGTCAAAATTCTTGCATTCTTCTACAAAACTGGCCTTAGTCTCAAAAGTTCCTTTTGCATTATATTGCTCTAATAAGATTGCAACTTCCCTTGCCCTGGAAGCCCAAATATAAAATAATTTTTCATTTTCTGGTGCCTTGTCATAGCCTTTTAAAATGTATCATTATGCCTAGGTAAAGTACTCCTGGCTTCTTGTGCTGATTAGCATCCTGGCCTTTTTCAAAAGCTATTTCCCTTTTATCAAGGCCCTTATTTCTGTATTGGTTACTGAAGCTTTTTTAACATTTTCTTTATCTGCAGCCTGGCTACAGGATAAGAGGCATATAGCTAATATTATAGTAAAAAAAATTATTGCAGTTGATTATATTTTACTCTTTTTTATTTTTAAACCTTTATTTTTTTTAGTTACAGTAATTTACTAGATTTTTTTTTCTAAACCAATTCTCAACTTTTAAAATACATTTCAATACAGCTAACAAGAATAAAAAATTTTTAGTCACCCTAACAAAATACTCCATTTATCCGTTTATACTTGTAAATATTTAAAACAATACAGGAGAAAAAATGGCTAAAAAAGTATTAATAGGTATAGTAATAGCTGTAGTTGTAATATTAAGCTCAGCAGGTTTTATATATGCTTATAATTTAGAAAAACCAGAAGAAAGAGAGACAATAGATGGCTACGGATATGGCAAGCGGGCTATGGAAAATAATTTAGAAGGAAACTATGAACACTTATACAGGAATTGTGAGGAATGTGAAGATTGTGAACCACAAGAGCATAGATATCTAAATAAAAATTCAGAAGAGAGAAAAGCGCAGCGTGAGGAATGTATCCAAGAAAACCATGAATATATGCACCAGAATTGTGAAGAATTTAAAGAACGTAAAACGTTTGATGGCAATAATATG
>JAGYOJ010000211.1 GCA_018399435.1 Actinomycetota bacterium
TATATATAGTGAAGTCTAGAATTATTGGATAATTAAAAATGTTAAAAGTAATAAAAAAAAATTTGAATATTTTTGTAGCAGGATTTGGGTGTTGCAAGCAAGAGATTTATGCATCAAGAGCCCCATTATATGATATTGAGAAATTAGGAGTAAATTTTGTTAGTTTACCAGAATCTGCAGATTTGCTTATTATACAAGGTTTAATAAACAAAAAATATGCTGAAAGGGTAATTGCATATTACAAGTTAATGAAAAAACCTAAGTGGGCTGCATTATTAGGAACCTGCGTTATAGATAATTGTATATTTGGTTCTAATAAGGGTATAGATATGATAAAAGAAGAAATCCCTATAGATGTTTATATTCCAGGCTGCCCCCCTAGGCCAGAGGCATTTATTTATGCTATATTAAGGATTGTAAATAGAGATGATTATTGAAAATTTGTTTGAAGGACCCTATAATTCTCCACATTCAATATTTTTAGATCAACTTGAAAAGAGCCTAGATTCCCGTTTGGGTGATAAGGTTTATGGCATAAACAAGCTGAGAAGGGGAATTTTATGTGAAATTAATATAAATCATTTTGTTGAATTGCTAGCTTTTTTAAAAGATAACCCTGGCTTTAGTATTAATGGATTCCGGAACTATAATGTAATTTTTAAAAAAGGCATCTATTATGGATTATTGAACCTTTATTCTTCAGAAAATAATTTTTTCATATTGATAAAAATCAGGCTTAATGGAAAAAAAGATTCGGATATAGTAATAAAACAGTCTAAAAAATATTTCAAAGCTATAGAGTTTTTCCAAAATTTAAGAGATAAAAAAAAGGATTGTAAAGATTTTAGTTTATATGCCCAACCTCTGGATGGGATGGATTGTTTTGATATATTTATAAATTTAGAGGAAGACATAATAGCTGACGACTATATAGATATTGGGATTGCTAAATTGCCTATCGGCAATGAAATTAATAATAAAAGCTTACTTGGCTTAATTTCTATAGTAAACGTGTTTGATTATAATGCTGGCATTTTTCCTGAACTAGCCCTCTGCCTTGCTTTTGAAAACCTCCTCCAAATGAGAATTTCCAAGCGGGCCAAGTATATAAGGATGATAGTTTCGGAATTATTTAGGATTTCTAACCACTTAAACAATTTAGCAAATATCAGCCAAATACTAGGATATGATATTGTTTATAATCTCATACAAACCGAAAATGAAAGAGTATTAAGATTGCTAGAATTTATAACAGGATCCAGGAAAACCCCTAATTTCATAAGAGTTGGCGGAGTAAAGAAAGATTTAAACAAGGAAAAAATCATAAATATTAAAAGAGCTTTGCCTGATTTGGAAAAAAAGGTTAATAAAATTGAAGGCATGTTGCTGGGGAATATTATAATATTTAACCGGTTAAGGGAAATTGGAGTTATAAGACAAGGCGATGCAGTAGAATATGGTATAACCGGGCCTAATCTTAGGGCTTCTGGATTGAGGAAAGACTTAAGAAAAGACCACGAATTGCTTCTTTATAATAAAGTTTCTTTTATAACCCCTATGGAGAAATATGGGGATGCTTTAAGCAGGTTTTCTATTAGGTTTAAAGAAATCTATTATTCTATAAATTTGATAATACAAATACTAGAAAACTTGCCTGAAGGGATAATAAAAAAGATAAATAATTTAAATAATTTAGATTTTCCATTAAAAGCAACTACAGCAAGCGTTGAATGTCCACATGGAATATTCCAGGTTTATTTAGAGGTGGAACATAAAAAAGTTGATTCTCTAGCCATTATGGGGCCATCTATAAATAGCTTGATGCTAGCGGAAAAAGTTCTAAGAGGGGCTAAAATTGAAGATATTAATATTATATTATCCAGTTTGGATATAAGTTGCGGAGAAGTAATAACTAATAATTGGGATTAATTTATGTTTTTGTTTTTACAAAAGTGCCTTTATCTTTTAATAATATTGATTATTAATTTGTACCTATGTTCATATTTATTAATTAAATTGAGCGCAAGAATAGAAAAGAGAAAAGGCAGCATTCAAACAAAGTTTGGCGGCCTGGGATTTCCTGCCTTAAGATTTGCAAGTTATTTTTCAAAAGAAAGCAATATAGGAATTTATGATTTATTTTTATTTGTTTTCAGCTTATTAATATGGCTGGTAATCCCAATTACACAAAATTTGATATTATTGGATATTAATTCAAATTTTTTTGTTTCTGTATTATTTTATTTAGCAATAGTATCATTCTTTGTTTTTTCCCATGATTTTGAATGTGGATTTGTTTTTATTAATTCACTTAAAAAAACAATGACTGTAATTTCTTTTTTTATTCCAATTTTTATAAATTTCCTTACAGTTATTATTATAAATACAGCAACAAATTTAAAAGAGCTGGTAAACTTACAATATGATTATTGGAATATAGCCTATCAGCCCTTGGGTTTTGTTTTGGTATTTATCTCTATTATAATTCAGGTAAAGCTTTTTGGTATTACTGGCAGCAGTAGTTTAATAATTGATAATACAACTAGTGCCGGCAAAG
>JAGYOJ010000212.1 GCA_018399435.1 Actinomycetota bacterium
TTCAAATATTTTAATCTGTTTTTACCATAAAATTTTATCAATAAAGGGAGTGCATAAGCTCTAATTGAATAATAATATAATTTTTTGCATAGAAGACCTCAATTATTGCTATTGGGACTAGGGTTTATTATTAGTGGCTTTTAACTAAGGACTAAATTTTACCTTATGTAAATTTTTAATAAACTCCATATTCGTGGGTAGCATTTATCATTGCTATATAATTTTCTGGTTTCACCCCTGGATGTATAGAATTGGATGAACTTATAATATATCCGCCGTCTTTGCCAGCTATCCTTATTGTCTCTTTGACCTTTTGCTTCACTTCCTCTTCCGAACCGAAAGGCAGCAAATTTCTGCAATCAATATTTCCCAAGATACAAACTTTTCCAGCTGTATATTCTTTAACTTCGCCTATGTCCATACACTGCGGCTGAATTGGGTGGATTCCATCAAATCCAACTTCAATAAAATCATCCATTAATGGCCAGAAATTCCCGTCGGTATGTTTAACTATTTTTAAACCATTTTTATGCGCATGGTTTACAAGTTCTTTGTGGTAGGGCTTGATAAATTCACGGTAATGACTGGGAGACATGATGGTATTTTCTTCGGTAGCCAAATCCCCAGGAACAGCTATTATATCAATTCCAATTTTTGAAGCTTTTTCTATTACTGCAATATCAAAATCTGCAGCCGTCCTTGCCAAAGCAGTTACCATCTCTGGGTCTGAAATATAATGCATTAGCAAGTTTTGCATTCCGCCAGTAAGGCGCCAGCTTAATTTATAGGGATCAAGGACATTCAAGAAATGCGCTTTTCCCTTCCCTACTTTTTCAATAACATATCTTACACCATCAAAGTCTTCATCCTTTAGTTTTGAAACCATATCTATTTTTTTTGCATCTTCTAAATTTTTAGCCGGGCCCTCTAGTGGTATAGGCTCGCCATGTTCTGATAAATAATAAAGGGTGCCAAATTTATCTTTTCCATGGCTTTCATCAATTTCTTTTAGCCCAACTGAAAAATTAGTGGTAGTTGAGTCAATATCCATTTCTTCTATAACAGAACAATATAGGTCCAATATTTTAGTACTCTCTTCGCCAAACCTAGTCTTTTTAACCTCCACCCCGGTTTCAGAAAATAATAGCTTGGCTAATCTAGCTACACTGATCTCATCAATTAATAATTCAAATATTGGAACTCTATCAGGCTTTTTTTTATTTAATGCAGTAATTACTCTTTCTTTATGAATCATAGTACCTCCATTTAATAAAATAGTTATGACAATAATACATAATAATAAAAAATATGTAACTACCTAATTATTAAAAATCATCAACCTATTTTACCTACAGGCGCAAGGTAGATTACATATTCCTCTTTTCCGTCCACTTGCACTAATGCATCCATGAGTTCCTGGTCATAAGCTGCAATTGCACAAGTCCCGGCATTAATATACTCGCATGCAGCATATAGGTTCTGGCAAACATGCCCTGCATCAATAGCTATAACCTTATGTGAAGCAATACCGTATCTCCACTCAGTCCTGTAAGGTATAGCTGCCCAA
Organism: Actinomycetota bacterium; assembly: GCA_018399435.1. Classification (GTDB taxonomy): domain Bacteria; phylum Actinomycetota; class Humimicrobiia; order Humimicrobiales; family Humimicrobiaceae; genus M55B165. The sequence continues at coordinate 1,568 of JAGYOJ010000212.1, forward strand.
ACAAAAACTAGTGCAGAAGACCCTACAAAATATTGCCCAAGAGCAGCAATGCCAATTTTTTCAGCAAGTTCTTCCCTATTACCTTTTCTAAATTCAAATAAAAGCTCATGCTCTAAAGGAAGATACCTATAAATACCTGCATCAAGGCCTGAAACTTTTAATACACATAAATATGTTTCAAAAGCATGGCGGTTTCCAGCAGAAGGAACATTTCTTAAAGCGATATTGCCAATATGTTTTCTAACACCTTGTGTTGCCCAAAGCAGAAAAGAAACCTCTTCAAGAGACATAGCCTTATCCAAATACTTTCTGCGGCTCTTTCTACTTTTTATAGCCTCAATTATGCTCATGTCCCCTATATTTTTCCAGTCCTCAGGCTTTGATAATTTAATCCTTTTGCTTTCATCTGAATAAGGCTTTTCTATCGGTGGCGGTTTTACTCCCCTGCTCTGATCAGTTTTTGAAAAATCAACCTTAAATCTTAAACTGTCTTTTAAAAAATACCGATATTTTTCTATACCCTTATCTTCTCTCATTTTTCTAACTTCCTTTTAGCCTTTAATTAATAATACCAACATTATAATGCCAAAGGAACCATTACATAAATACATTAATGGAATTAAGGTTTTATATCTAACATAAACTATTAATTGGATTACTGAATAGACCAACTGTGCAGCTCCCCATAAGATACAAATACAATGCTTTTAGTTCCTGCAATAGATAAATCAACTCCAACTATAGAGCCAGCGCCACCATTAGAAAAGGAAATGAAACTTCTAATTAAATACCCCACTGTAACTTAAAAATTATACACAATCTGATTTTGGTATTATTAAATAGCACCTTAACTCTATATACATACTGATTTAGCCTTATTTAACAATCAAATTATAAAAATCTGTTCAAAAAATTTTAATATTTATTTATTTTTACAGTCAAAATTATTTTAAATGCAGGCCTATATTCCTCTTTTAATTTACTGAAA
>JAGYOJ010000213.1 GCA_018399435.1 Actinomycetota bacterium
TTTACATAATCCTAACTCTGGGGATATATATTGTCCTGGTTTCCAATCTTTATTATCTATTTTATCAGTTATTGCATTTTGGACTTGTAGGTATAGAGGCAATAAATGGTCTCGCTTCATATTCTTTTTCCTAGAAAACATGATGTTATAATGTCAATATTTTCTATTGGGATCAATATTTATTTATCAAATTTTTGTAAGATAGAATGCATGTCTATGCCTGAAATAATTTTGCCCTTGTATTTTCTTTTTATGTGGCTGATAGCTTCAACAAAATCATTATTTTGTATTCCGTTTTTTATAGATAAATATGCTTCCAGAAATGCTGCAAGGTCATCAGCAGCCTTTACCAAACTTCCATTTCTGCTTCCTATATCAGAAAATTCATTTTCTGTAAATAATCTAATATCATGGTGCCATTCCTCTGGTATTAGTTTATAAATTTTCTTTTCCATTTCCTCTTTTTCATAATCTTTTATTAGGCTGCTTAACCCCTTCACAGATCTTTTTACTGGATTAATTATATCCCTGGTTAGAACCTCCGGAAGATCATGAAACAAGCCTGTAAGATAATTATTGACTGTATTGGTTTTGCTTTTACTTGTAATGTAAGAGAAAAGAAATGAAAATATAGCAACAATTAACATGTGCCCTAATACTGATGTTTTAGGCACCCTGTAAAGATGGCTCCACCTTACCTGAAACCTTAGCTGTCCGCATATATTTAAAAAATCAATTAACTGGGTGGAGCTTATAAGCTCTTTCATGCTATATAAATGCCTGTATTCTTCTTGCTTTAACTTTATATCCCTTTTTATTTCTTCTATTTGGAAACCTTTTGGATTAACATTTTCAATAATGTCAAACTCCCATTTGGTCACATAAAAATGGGCAGCATTTACAATTTGCCTATTAATATCTTCTTTTTTATTTAATTCTGTCTCTAGTAAAAATTTTTTAAATTCAGTACAAAAATTTTTACCCAGTGGACTAATAAAAGGCTCAATTTCATCATATACCCATTCATTTAATGCATGGTATTTTTTTCTATCTTTTTTTATTCTGTAAAACAAAGGTGGCTTTAGATCTGTTAGAACAATTCTTTGGAAATATTCAAAAAGGCCTATTTTTATTACCTTAATCCAATCAACTTCACTGTTTTTCTCTTCTTCAAATTTTGTAAGGATATAGGCGAGTATCATCTTATGCGCTTGCTTGTCCAGCTCGCTAAATTCAATAACTTTTATTTGGTCATTCCAGCGCTGCATGCTAGCAGCATCAAAAATTTTTAAAAATAAAGAATTAGGAAACATAAAAATAACCAATATTTTAATTATTGTTTATAGTATACCAAACAATATTTAAAAAACGCTATTTTTTTAAGATTAAGTTACAAAACCCAAGGATTTTCTATTAGCTATTTTATCCGCCTAACTCTGCCATTTGAAAAAGAATTTATTGATATTTTATTTATGCCAATGATGTTTAAAAAATTGCAATCAATATTTGCCTTGCAGTAAACTTTTACATATTTTGGGTTATTTTTATTTTCCACGACTTCATACCCAATATTTTCAATATTGTAAGAATTTCTATTATGTATATTACTATAAAAAAAATATAATATTTCCTCTTCAAAATCATCGGCGAGGACATTTTCACCAAAATTTCTTGCTTTATCGATATCAATACATTTAATAGACTCTTCTGCCGCAATCATGCATGCTTTGTTAAGCTCTACCTTATATACAAATGCCCGGCCTATATCTATAACTAAAGCCGTAGCTAGAATAAAAATTATAAAAAAGATAGCTATAGTTATTAAAACAGAACCATTATTGTCATTAATACTAAATTTCGATCTCACCATATGAATTGCCTCCAAGCCATTTATCAGCATCTTTTTCTGTTCCATTTTTTTCAACATTTATTGAGTTAAAACCATTCACTGGATTGCTACAATAAATATGGGCAACCCTGCCTTTATCACCATATAAATAAATATGCAATAGGCTGCTCATATCGCCCGGATGGTCAAATTTAACTCTAGCCGATATTGACCCTTTTGATTTTGAATTAACGCTGCTATTAAATATACCTATATTATCTATGCCATTCTCCTCATATCTATGCAACTCTTCATATATTTTTATTTTCTCTATTTTGCCATTTTCAATATTCCAACAAACTTTTAATTCCATGCAAGATTCATTGCCATTATTATCCTCATGCCATTTTGTAAAAACATATTTCGGGTCTTTTATGACTTTTACATTGCCATGCAAGGGTTCGGCATAGTAACCATCTTCAACCCAGGTTTTCTGTGTTTTATAATAGCTTTGGTCAACCCACCGGTAAGCAGTATAATCCTCATAATAACCATCTTTTATTAATACTTTCTTATTCTTATATTCCCAGTGGCCTTTTTTTACAGTATATGAAGTGTCTACCCAGACTTTTTTGGTTCTAGTCTCCCAATGAGATGTATCCACATGGTAGTGGTCCATATAATATTTCCAATAACCTGAATTTATCCATACCCTGT
>JAGYOJ010000214.1 GCA_018399435.1 Actinomycetota bacterium
AAAGGCAAAAAATGAATAATTCAAAAATTAAAAGCAAGAAATTTATATTTAAAACAAATATAAAGATGACAGGAGATGCAGAAGGATTAATTGAAGCCAAAGATAAGCCATCCATTAAATTATCGGCTCCAGTTGAATTCAGGGGCAAGCCTGGCATATGGAGCCCTGAAGACCTATTAGTAGCTTCAGTTAATTCCTGTCTTATGACTACATTCTCATATTATGCAGCTAAAAAAAGGCTGGAAATTGAAAGCTATGAGAGCTCTGCTGAAGGCACCGTTGAATTAATTGATATGCAATTTGTATTTACCAGTATAACTATCAGACCAAAAATAATAGTTAAGGCTGAAGAAGATATAAAATCAGCAAAAAAATTGGTAGAAATTTCTAAAAGAGGCTGCCTAGTTTCTAATTCCCTGGAGTCTGAAATTATTTTGGAGCCAGAAATAAAAGTATCCTAATTTCTTATTTATTTGTAAATTAAAAATCTTAGAGGAGAATTTATGGGTGAAGAAAAGAACTATGACCTAATTGTAATTGGCGGAGGCCCGGCAGGCATAACCCTTGCTAAAAAACTTGGCCCTAATACGGACATGGCAGTAATAAGGCCGGAGGACTATAGTTTAATTTATTGCGCTATGCCTTATGTAATAGAAGGCCTTATCCCAATCAATAAAGTTTTTAAAAAAGATGAGCTTGTAACTGATGCTAATGCTGACCTTATAAAGGATTATGTAAAAGACATAGATTTTGACAATAAAAGCATAAAATTATCAGATGGATCCCGGGTAGGCTACAATAGGCTAATTATAGCTACGGGAGCAAAGCCTTTTGTCCCCCCTATTGAGGGCTCTAGCCTAAATGGCGTACTAAGCTTTAAAACACAAGAAGACCTGGACACAATTCTAGATTTTATAAATTCGAATGAGAGCTTAAAACATGCAGTTATTGTAGGGGCTGGAGCCATAGGCATAGAGCTAGCCCAGGCGCTAAGGTCTACAGGTATAGAGGTCTCGCTTGTAGATATGGAAAAGTCAATACTTCCCAGCCTTATTGATTCAGAAATGGCAGAGCTTCCTGCCGAGACTTTAATAAAAAATGGAATACATGCAGTACTGAATGCAAAAGTTGTAAAGATTTCTGGTTCTGGATATATTGAAAATATTTACCTTGACAATGGGAAAGTAATTAATTTTGATGATTTGGATAAGTGTTCAATTAATGGAGGCAGTAGTCTAAACAGGGTGCTGGTTTTCTCTATAGGAATGGCTCCCGATATCTCTTTTATAAAAGATAAAAGATTAAAAACTGGAAGAGGCGGAATAAGTGTAAATGAAAAAATGGAAACAAGCATAAAAGATGTATATGCTTGCGGAGATTGTGTTGAATTCAAGAGCGGGATAACCGGTAAAATAACGCCGGGAAAACTTGCTACTAATGCCGTAACCATGGCTAAAGTTCTTGCCAGTAACTTGCTAGGAGAAGATGATAATTATCCTGGTTTCTATAATGGCGCTGCTACCAAGGTTTATGATTATTTTATTGGCGGAACAGGGCTTACTGAGACTGAAGCAAAAAAACAAGGCATTAAAACCATAGTCGGCCATTCCCAGCTTACAACCCAATTTCCCATCATGCCTGAAGCAAAAAAATTAATGGTTAAGCTTATAGCTAAAAAAGATTCAAACATTTTAATTGGAGGCCAAATTGTAAGCGGCGAACCAGTGACAGGTCAAATAGATTTATTAACTTTTGCAATACAAAAAAAGACAAAAATTAAGGACTTAACCAGGCTAAGTTATTCTGCCCAGCCATACCAGTCCTTCTTCCCTGCTGCAAATGCTATTATACTGGCAGCAGAAGACTTATTAAAGAAAGCATAAACAGAGGAGCATGAATGGGCAATTATTATCCAGGTTCTAAAGTTGAATTAAGAGGAGCAATAGCAAAATATTATGATATATTACTGGATACTGTAACTTTTGGAAGATATTCACATTTTATCCAAAAAGTTATTTCCCTTATGGATATCAAAAGAGATGATAAAATTATTGATTTAGGCGCTGGAACAGGCAGAAATGCATGTTTAATGGCTAAAGATATATCCAGTAAAGGTGAGCTAATTGGATTTGAAATTTCAGAGGACATGCTTGTTAATTTTAATAAAAATTGCTCTAAATTTTCAAATGTAAAAGCCATAAACAAAAGGATTGAGAAAGATTTAGGGTACAAGGCCTATTTTGATAAAGCTTTTATTTCTTTTGTTCTACATGGATTTCCACAAGAAGTAAGGTTAAAAATTATTAGAAATATATTTAAAGCTCTTAAAAATAATGGGGAATTATTTATATTAGATTATAATGAGTTTTTGCTAGAGAATATGCCTATTTATGCAAGGATACCTTTTAAAACTATAGAATGTGCTTATGCCTTTGATTTTATTGAAAAAGACTGGAAAAAAATATTAGCCGGAGAGGGTTTTATAAATTTTAGCCAGCACTTGTTTTTAAAAAA
>JAGYOJ010000215.1 GCA_018399435.1 Actinomycetota bacterium
TCCTTCCTCTAATTGGTAAGCTATTTATAATTTAGAAGCCATTTTGTAGCTAGATCAAAATCACAAAATTCATGGCATCTTATTCTTTGTGTTTCATCAAAATCTTTAAAACCATGCTCAAAGCTATGGTCATGCTCATATATCTCAGCATCTGGATTTAATTCTTTTACTGAATCAAATAATTTTCTTGTTTGCCTGATCTCCTGGTTTACAACAATACTTTCCTTGCTGCTCCAGTAAATTTTAATTGGAACCTTAGCCAGATTTTTTATATAGTTTATTGCGCTCCTTTTTAAATATTCATTAGCGCACTCTTTAGGGGTCCCCCCTAATTCCTGTTCGATTACAGATGGGACTTCCATCTCTAACATTTTTTTATCGGTTTCATTATTTATTATATCTAAATACCAGGCTTTTAAGTCTGCTATTCCATTAAAAGAAAAGCCTGCGCTAAATAATTCTGGAAACATGCCTAAAGCAGTAAGGCTTTCCATCCCGCCCATACTCAAGCCACCAATATAAATGCTTGACAGTTTAAATCCATCATTTTTTAGGAAAGTAGGCATATCCCTTATGTCTGCCATCTGGCCTTCCCATGAAAGGCTAATGCTATCAAATACTTTCCCATGCCCATATGGTATTGCCAGTAATATTTTATATTTTTCAGGTATTCCTTTCCAGCCTTTAAAAGGCTCTAAAAGGTCAGGGGTTCCATATGAATAATTTTCTAAATTAGAAAACCCAAATGGGTGCGGGCTTATTATTAAAGGATAGGTTTTTTTTAAGTCAAAATCCAATGGAATTGACAGCAATAATTCTCTTGGTGAATTATCATAATTTGACTTAAAAACTACTATTTTTAAATTGTCAGTAAATTTAACCATTTTATTACAACGTTTTAATTAAAACGTTGTAATCATTTTTATATTTTCTTAATTTTTTGTCAAGCAGTAATCTATTTTTTTTGTTAAAAAAAATTTCTAAAATGGCCATTCCTCTCCAACTATATCATTATAAGCGGCTTTGGCTATTTTATCTATTTCTTTTGACCTATCTTTATCTAACTCATATGTGCTAGCATTTAGAATCTCTTTATATCTTTTGTTTGCCCTTTGATAAATACTACCTACAGGCTCCCTATTTTGCAAGTCAAATACTTCCTCAAGGATATCCAGTCTCATAGTATTTTTAAAATTATTTAGGGTATGTGCCGATGCCATGAAATTCCCACCGTGGCCTGCATTTTTTATTTCAGACAATAGTTTATCATCATTTAAATCATCTACCCTAAAGCCCTGATTTAGTTTATGTATCCCCTTTATTATTTCTATTTCTGAAAGCGCCAATTCAGGAGAAAATACCATACCTTGGTCGTAGAGGCCAATTACATAATTATATTTTTTAACCAGAAATGCCCCTAATATTTTAAATACCCTTTCTGCCAATACTTCACTTCCCAAAGACTTTGAATCTGAAGAATATATCCCATAACCATAATCAAGCCCATAAAGCTCTTTAAAAAGTTGTGATAAAAGCATATCTACTTTTATAGCATCCATTACATTAAATTTTATTCCCTTGCCGCTCATGTCCATATAGGAAGCCATGGACCCTCCACCAACTATTGCATCCGGGACTACACATCTTATAGCAACCATGGTTGCTAAAATCTCAGCATTAGTTACAGCAGCAGCACCCGAGATAGTTACTGGAACACTAGCTCCTAAAATTGGCATGGGAATCATTGTGGCAGGGAGCCCATTTTTTGCAAGAGCAATTAATACCTCGCAAGCATTCTTGTCTAGGAGAAGTGGAGAAATGGATTCTTTAGCAGTTAAAAATATTGGATTTTTTCTATACTCTTTTAGAGAACCTTTTAAAACTATGCCCATTTCCATTAAATATTTTAATTGCTTGGGGCTATTTACCTCTGAATTTCCTAGCTTTTTAGTATGTTTTGCTAAAAACGTGGCATTAACTATAGGGGTAAAATTAGGATCTATTTCTTTTCCATTTAACTTCTTTATATACATTGGACAACCTACCATTCCAATTTCTTCTATAGCCTGGCCAAGTTTTAAAGAATTGACTAAATCTTTTTCTGTAGCTTCCCTTTCAGTTTCTTTATCCCAATCAAAAAATTTAGGGGCTATCGATCCAAACTTACAAAAAATTTTATCCCCCACATCATAAGCTACGCCGCCGTTTATCATTAAATGTTCTTCTAAAGATTTAATTTGTTTAGAAAATTCAAAAAGTTTCTCTTCTACCATCTTTTTTGGGATAAATGCTACACTTACCTCCCTATTAACTCTTCCCCCTTGCCTTTCAATTGCATCTAGTATTTCACCAGATAAAAATTTCATCCCTACTTCTTCTAATATTTTGCAGCTATAATCATGGATTTTTCTTAAATCTTTTTCCTCTATTGAATTTATAATTTCAAATAATTTTTTCATGACTATCCTGCCTTCAATTTC
>JAGYOJ010000216.1 GCA_018399435.1 Actinomycetota bacterium
ATAAATTATCTAATTATGATTTTTCAAAAAATAGCATAGATTCATTTAGGGAGAAGTTATTTTCCTCAATAGAAAAAATAAATTCTAATAATTTTTCTGCAAAAAGGAAAAGGTTCTGTAAATCATGTTATTATAATAATCATTGCACAGTTTAGACCTCAGTACACCAATTGCTATATTTATCTGATTCATTTTTAACAATGGTAAAATATAAATCCTGAAGTTTTTTAGTTATTTTACCCATCTTGCCTTCAGCTATGGTTCTTTTATCTACAGAACCGATAGGGGAGATTTGAGCGCCTGTTCCACAGAAGAAGAGTTCATCAGCAGTATAAAGTTCAGTTCTATCTATTGGTCTATCTTTAACATCGATATCCAATTCATTTTTAGCTATCTCTATAATTGCATTACGGGTAATTCCCTCTAATATGTCATCTGTGATTGGGGGAGTTATAAGCACATTATTTTTAACCATAAAAATATTCATAGCACTGCCTTCACTGACATGTTGGCCATTACTGGTTAATACTATTGCTTCATCGAAGCCATTTAATAAAGCTTCTGTTTTTTGTAAGGCAGCATTTACATATGAGCCAGCTATTTTTGCCCTTGGTGGAATACTATTATCAGAAATTCTTGTCCAAGAAGATGTACACACGCTTATGGGTTTGCTTGTATCTAAATAATCTCCCAATGGTATTGAATAAATAAATATATCTTGAGGGTTCTTTATTAATTTTGGTCCAATACTTAAACCGCTATTATATGCATATGGCCTTATATAAGCGTCTTCAGTATAATTTTCTTTCTTTAAAAGATCTAAAGTAATGTCACAAAGCTCAGGGATTGAATGCTTTATCTTAATCATTAAAATATTGGCGCTTTCTATAAACCTCTTATAATGGTCTTCCATTTTAAAAACATAGCTTTTGCTCTTTGCTTTATTCCAATAACTTCTGATGCCTTCAAAAACTGCATTTCCATACTGTAAGGAATTGGTTCTAATATCCACCTTTGCTTTTTCAATTGACACAATTTTCCCTTCAAAGAAAGCATACTTTGGATGGCTCATAACTTACCTCTTTCAATGGTTTTTAATTTTAATATTTTACTTATTTTACTGCTATTTTGCAATTATGATGGTTAAATGGGGTATAAAAAAACCCCAAGTTATCTTTCACCTTTGTTTACACTTTAGGTTACTCAACATCTTGGGGCCTACCTTAGAACTTTCCTTAGGAACTTTCTGATAACTTAACTTAATTCTTTTTACCTTTCGGTAAAATCTTTCAGCAAATTCCAGACGTTGCCTCCTTTTTCTAAGGCAATTATCAATGTATCAAAAAACATTTTTGGTGTCAATAGTTTTTTAGTTATTTTTTATAATTTATCTAGTAGAAGGACATTCTCCTAATGATAAGCTTATATTTTTATATTCCCCTTCCCTATAAATTTTTAATTGTATTTCTTGCCCGCAATTCTTTCTTAATAATTGAGATAATATTTCATAAGGAGTTTTTATTTGCTTGCCGTCAAATTCTACTATTATATCTCCCTTTCTTAATCCTGCATTATCAGCTGGGGAGCCATCAACTACATTTGCTATCAATGCGCCTACAACTCCAGTATTGTTTTGCCCTATTTCTATACCCATATAAGGAATTCTTGCTCTACCATATTCTATTATCTGTTCTGCTATATTTTTTGCTGTATCTATAGGTATAGCAAAACCAACTCCTGAACTTGCCCCAGATGGAGAAATTCCAATAGTATTAATTCCTACTACTTCCCCCTTTATATTTATTAATGGGCCGCCGCTATTACCAGGGTTTATTGCTGCATCTGTTTGTATAGCGTCTATTATGGGTAATTGGTCTGATGCTGTTGGAATTATTCTTCCTTTACCGCTAATAATTCCTAAAGTAACAGTCTGCTGTATTCCAAACGGGCTGCCAACTGCAATTACAATATCACCAACTTTTTGGTCCTCTATGCTTCCAAATTTTGCGGGCTTCAAGTTGTTAGAATCAATTTTTATTACTCCTACATCAGTATCTTGATTTGCGCCTATTAGTTTTGCATCCACTCTTGATCCGTCATCTAAAGTCACTATTAATTTTTCTGCATCACCTACTACATGACTATTAGTTAATATATATCCTTCTTCATTTAATATAATACCTGAGCCCACGCCTTGTTGAGTTTCTTCCTGGCCAAATAAATTTTCTACCACAACCCCTACCTGGATACTAACAACAGATGGCATAACTTTTTCTACCAAACTATTAATTTTGGAGTTAAATTGGCTAAGAGTAAATTGATTAGATTCTTGGCTTTCAATTTGTGGCTCTTCATTTTGTGTTGATGGGCTGCTAGTTGAAAAATCTGGAATGCAAGAAATATTTAATATTAAAAGTATGATAACAGAAATAATTATAGATATATTAATAATTTTTTTCATTATTTTCCTCCTCCTT
>JAGYOJ010000217.1 GCA_018399435.1 Actinomycetota bacterium
TTTTAGAATCTTATAACCTAATTAGGGTTAAATAAATTATTAAGAGGAGGATTTTCTATGAAAGTTACCGCATTTAATGGAAGCCCTAGAAAGAATGGGAACACGAGCATAGCTATAAATACTGTTTTAGATATATTAAAAGAAGAAGGCTTTAAAACAGAAATAGTCCACATAGGCGGCAAAATAGTAAAAGGTTGCACGGATTGTGGGATATGTAAAAAGAATAAAGACGGTTTTTGTGCTATAGATGATGATATCTTTAATGATTGCCTTAAAAAGATGTATGATTCTGAGGGTATAATTATTGGTTCGCCAGTTTATTTTGGTTCTATAACACCAGAAACAAAAGCACTCATTGATAGGGCAGGATATTGCTCGAGGGCAAATGATAATAAATTAAAAAGAAAAGTTGGCGCTGCCGTTGTCTGCTTGAGACGGGGTGGGGGTGTTGATGCTTTTAACCAAATTAATAATTTATTCTATTTGAACCAATTTATAATTCCCTGTTCTATCTATTGGAATATGGGGCTTGGAAGAAAAATAGGAGAAGTAAAAAATGATATAGAAGGCATAAAGACTTATAGGGTGTTAGGCGAAAACATGGCATGGACACTTAAAAAACTATATACATAAATTGATACAGTAAATATTTTTATTATTTCTTCTTTATTTCTAAAATTTCTCCAATAATAATATAAGCTAATCCGGTAACCAGAGAAATAATAGCAAATATTGTTAAGCCATTCCCATATATTGCAACATTGCATTAAATGATTCGCGGCTCCAATTATCTAAATTGCTCCCTAATATTGCGGCTGATATATATTTAGACAAATATAATATTACTGCAATAAAGCAAAAATAGTTCTTATTTTCCTATTCCCTTTCTATAAATTAGCTAATTTTAACTTTTGTACAGCTTCTTTTAAACTTTCGATATCTTTTTTATCTATAGTTATGTTCCCTGCTTGTGAATTTTCCCTTGCCTGTGATATATCCCTGGTCCCACACAATGCAACTATTCCACCCTGGCTAATCAAAGACGCAATTGATAACTGCGCAACAGTAATTCCGTAATCATTAGCCATTGGCACAAAAACTTCTTCTAGCATTTTATTTATTTTTTTTCTATTTTCTTTTGAAAATCTTGGTTCTGTATTTCTAACATCGTCACCTTCAAAAACTCTGTCAGCTTTAAGCTTACCAGTTAAAAGGCCTTTAGACATTGCGCTATATGCCAATAAGGTAACCGAATGTTCCCTGCACCAGGGTAAAAGGTCATATTCAATTTCAGTATCCAGCAAGCTATATTTTTCCTGGTCTACATCCAACTGGCCTACCCTGTTATACTCTTCTATCTGGTCTAGTGTTATATTCGACACTCCAATTGCCCTTATTTTGCCTTGTTTTTTTAAATCTAGCAGGGCTTCCATTGTATCTTCTATGGGAGTTGTCTGATCCTGCCAGTGGGTTTGGTATAAATCAATATAATCAGTGCCAAGTCTTTTCAGGCTTTGTTCTACCTCATATTTTATAGATTCTGGCCCCAGGTACTTATATACTTTTTCACCGGAGTCATAATCAAAAAAATGGGCCCCTTTCTGGGTATGCCAAACTATTCCGCATTTAGTGGCAATGACTACCTTATCTCTTTTACCTTTTATGCTCTTTCCTACAATTTCTTCTGAATAACCTTTACCATAGGCTGGTGCAGTATCAATAAAATTAACTCCCTGGCTCATAGCCTCGTTTATAGCATTAATAGATTTTTCTTCATCTGTTCCACCCCATAACCAGCCCCCAATAGCCCATGCGCCAAATGCAACTGCGGATACATTTATATCGGTACTTCCTAAATTTAAATATTTCATATTAACCCCATCTGAGTTTAAACTTTATTAATTATGAACTTGCTCTTTACAATATTTAAACTCATTTATAAAAAATTTTCAAAGTTTTATTATTTTGCTACTATGCTTTAATGCTGGTAATATTAAATTAAATAATTGATTTATTTAAAAATTGCAATACTATGAATATTTTCCAAAAAACTATCCAAAAATCAAATGCCTGGATAAGGGAACTCAACAAAAGGTTTGGCTGGAATGATGAACATAAGACATATTTAGCCCTAAAAGCCACTTTTCATGAATTAAGGGATAAATTGACTTTAAAAGAAGTGGCAGATTTTAGCTCGCAACTGCCCATGTTGCTCAGGGGTTTATTTTTTGAAGGCTGGAGCCCAAAAGAACAGCCAAAAAAATATGATGAAAAAGAATTTTTTGAAAATATACATAACTATTTCAAAAAAGATCCAAAAGTAGACCCATATAAAATTTCAAAGACTGTATTTAAATTTTTTTCTGATAAGATATCATCAGGAGAGATAAAAGATATTAAAAGCATTTTACCAGATTACTTTAAAAAATTATGGTAAAAGATTATTTATGGCTCCATTTTGTCGTCTTGCTT
>JAGYOJ010000218.1 GCA_018399435.1 Actinomycetota bacterium
TATCTTTTTCTATTTCCTTAGAAACCTCAGTCCTTAAATCAAACAGCCTCAAGGCTTTTTCTTTTAAATCATTTTCCAATATATCTAACTGCCTTTTTGCTTTTTCGATGTCCTCATCAATGCTTTCAAAACCATTAATTTCATTTTTGATTTCTTCTGAATATCTTATTAACCCTGGTATATCTTTACCATATTTTTTCCTTATCTCTGATAATCTATATAATCTTTCTTCAATATAGTCTAGTCTTTCTGAACTATAATCAAAATCTGCAATATAGCTATTTACATAATGGCTTAATTCTTCAAGGATAACAGCAATTGATGATATCTCATCTAGGAATTTCTTAAAACTCTGGTCAATATTAGAAAGCCGCTGTAAATTTTTTTCAAGATTTGCAATTTTATCACTTAATGAAAAGCTTTCATCATGGCCGCCCTTAATTAGCCCAATAGTATCAGAAGATAGCTGGTAAATCTGTTCATAGTTTTTTAGTATCTTTTTTTCATTTTCTAAATCTTTTTCTTCCTTCTTATTTTTGATATTTAATTTTTCAATTTCATCTAACCGATATTTTAAATCTATTAGCCTTTCCTCTTTCCTATTTTGCAATGAGACCAAATTATCCAATTCACCCTTTTTTTTCTTGTATTTTGATAAGCAATTCAGGTATGATTCTTTTGCTGGGCTGATTCTATCTTTTCCAAACTTATCAATAATATTAATATGGGTCCTTGACTCTAATAAATATTGGTGCTCGTGCTGGCCATGTATGTCTATAAAAAGATTGCCTAATTGTTTTAAAGTGCCTACTTGGACAAATATTCCATTAATAAAAGCCTTGTTTTTGCCAATTCTGTTTAATTCCCTAGTTATAATAATTTCTTCTGTATCGTCACTTTCATTTAATAAATTTTGGTCTTTTAAAAAATCAATAACTGGCTTGTTTTTGCTAAAATCAAAATACCCCTGCACCAGCAACCTGTCCTCCCTATCTCTTATTAGATTACTGTCTGCCCTTTCTCCAATTAAAAGATTAATAGCTTCTATTATAAGGGTTTTTCCAGCACCGGTTTCTCCTGTTAAAATATTTAGGCCTTTTTTAAATTTTAAGGTGGCGTCATCTATTATGGCAAAATTTTTAACTTGTAACTCTTTTAGCATGCTAGTATTAATACCTGTTTAACAATTTTTCTTTAAAAACTTTAAAGAAAATATTATGATTAAAAGTTATAAGCTTTATTTTCAATTTTGATTTATTTACCCTTATAATATCTCCGTCTACCAAATTGACAGGGCTTTTAACGCCATCAACGCTTAAACTATTATTTTGATTTTTTGCCCCTATTTCTATATCAATTATATTATCGGGCTTAAATATCAAACTTCTATTATATAATGTATGTGCACAAATGGGAGTAATTATCAAAACTTCATTCGTTGGCTCAACTACCGGCCCTCCGGCTGATAATGAATAAGCTGTTGACCCTGTAGGTGTTGAGACTATAAGGCCATCTGCACCAAATTCTAAGACTGGGTATCCTCTTGCCATTAATTTTATTTTTATTATCTTTTCATTCATAGACCTTGTAATTACAAATTCATTTAATGCTATATAGGGAAAATTATTCCCCTCAATTTCATGGCCATCTCTTATAACTTTGCACTCTATTAACATTCTATCTTCAATTATAAAATCGCCATTTATTAGCTTTTCTAAAGCTGTATATAATTTATTTTTTTCAATTTCTGCTAAAAATCCTAAATTGCCAACATTTACCCCCATTATTGGAACTTCCCTTTTAAAAACATACTTTGCCGCCCTCAAGAAGGTGCCATCGCCTCCGACTGATATTATATAATCCACTTCCCTTGCGAAATCATCTTCATCCATGGAGCTTAAAGAATATTTTTTCCGCATTACATCTTTTTTTAAAAGTATTGGCATACAATCTTTTTTTAGAAGATAATCATGTATTTCTTTTGCAATTTTGATAGCTTCTTCTTTTTTATTATTAGAGACAATTCCTATTTTCATTATCATTTTTTCCCTTCACAAGAAAGAAACAATGTGATTTTTCAACAACATCATTAATCATTTTATCATAGTTTATTATATTTTCTTTTTCTTTTATAGACTTTATTAAATAAAACCAATATTCTATATTTCCTTTTGCTCCCTTTATTTTAGAAAAAGTAATCCCCTTTACCAAAACTGGAAAATTTATTAAAAAATTTATAAAATCTTTTAAAACTTTTACGTGTAAATTTTTGTCTTTAATTATTCCCTTTTTTTCAACCTCTTCTTTTTTTAATTCAAATTGCGGCTTAATTAATAATAATATAATTTTGCCTTCTTTTGTTATATCCAAAATCTTATCAAAAATTTTTTTAATTGAAATAAATGATACGTCTACTACAGTAATATCAGAAAAGAAAGGCAACTCTTTAATATTTAAATACCTTATATTGG
>JAGYOJ010000219.1 GCA_018399435.1 Actinomycetota bacterium
TAATGGCAAAAAAGTAAAATTAACCAGGGAAGGTATTGACAATATTGAGTTTTTAATTTCTTTAAATATAGGTGAAGAAGTAAAACCTTTAAAAAAAATTGCTTCTGGAGGCGAAGTATCTAGGATAATGCTTGCCCTGAAATCAATTTTGGGTAATATAGACTTTATATCTACTATGATATTTGATGAAATAGATGCTGGCATAGGAGGTTCAACTTCATTGATAGTTGGAGAGAAGTTATATAAAACTGGCAGGAATCACCAGGTTATTTGCATTACGCATCTAGCGCAGATAGCAAGTTATGCTGATTCACATTATTTTATTGAGAAGTATGTGGATAAAAATAGGACAAAAATAAGGGTAAATGAACTAACTGGAGAAGAAAAGAATTATGAAATTGCAAGAATGTTAAGTGGGATGGAAGATAATGAAATTTCTTTAAAACATGCCCAGGAATTAATTAAAAAATGTGAAGATAAAAAATTTATTTATTAGAGAGGTTCAGGCTATTGACTACAAAATTTATCTTTGTTACTGGCGGCGTTATGTCATCATTGGGAAAGGGAATAAGTGCCGCATCTTTAGGAAGATTATTAAAATCCAGGGGTTATAGTGTTACCATACAAAAATTTGACCCATATATAAATATTGACCCCGGGACCATGAACCCAATACAGCATGGAGAAGTTTTCGTAACTTATGATGGAGGGGAAACCGATCTTGATCTGGGACATTATGAAAGGTTTATTGATGAGGAATTATCTAAATATAATAATTTTACATCTGGTAAAATTTATAAGACGGTAATTGATAATGAAAGAAAAGGCAGGTATCTAGGGTCTACGGTCCAGGTAATTCCCCATATTACTGATGAGATTAAAAAAAGTGTAACTAAAACTTTGGAAAGCAAAAAAGTAGATATAGTTATAACAGAAATAGGAGGGACTGTAGGGGATATTGAAGGCCTGCCCTTCCTTGAAGCTATAAGGCAAATTAAAAAGGACTTGGGCAGGGAAAATGTTTTATATATCCATGTTACCTATGTGCCCTATCTTAAAACTACAGAAGAGTTAAAAACAAAACCAACGCAGCACAGCGTAAAAGAATTAAGAAGCATAGGCATACAGCCAGATATAATAATTTGTAGAAGCGAGATAAGGCTAACTGACGATCTTAAAGCAAAAATAGGATTATTTTGTGATATTGAAAAAGAAGCCACAATAAATGCTGTGGATGTAAAACATTTATATGAGGTTCCCTTAATGCTACAAGAGGAAAAACTCGACTCTATCGTTATTTCAAAATTAAAACTAAAAAAAAGGCTATCCAATTTAAAAAGTTGGAAAAAAGTAATAACAAGCATACATAACTTAAATGGGATAGTAAGAATTGGAATGGTAGGCAAGTATACTAATTTAAAAGATGCATATATAAGCATTGTTGAATCCTTAAACCATGGAGGCTATTATTTTAGAAAAAATATTGAGATAGAATGGTTAAATTCTGAAGGATTGGGAGATTCATGTGATAATAAACAGCTATTGGACTTAGATGGCATTTTGGTTCCTGGCGGCTTTGGCATAAGGGGAATAAATGGGAAAATTAATGCAATTAAATGTGCAAGAGAAAATAAAATTCCTTATTTTGGAATATGCCTGGGGCTTCAATGCGCAGTTACAGAATTTGCAAGAAATGTTTTAGGGTTAAAAAATGCTAATAGTTCTGAATTTGACCCCAATACAGAGCATGCTGTAATTGATCTAATGCCCGAACAAAAAGAAATTAATAATAAAGGTGGAACCATGAGGCTGGGGAGATACCCATGCAGGCTTAAAAAAGATTCTCTTGCTTACAAGGCTTATAAAAAAAACATGGTTTATGAAAGGCACAGGCATAGGTATGAGCTTAATAATAAATACAGAAAAGACTTGGAAAAATCTGGAATGGCTATAACGGGAATTTATCCTGAAAAAGATTTAGCTGAGATAATAGAAGTTAAAGAGCACCCCTGGTTTTTAGCTGTACAGTTTCACCCTGAATTTAAATCAAGGCCTGATAGGCCGCATCCACTGTTTAGGGAATTTATATCTGCTAGCATAGAGTATTCAAAAAATAAGTGATGGAGTCAAAAATAAGGAAATTAATTATTATAGCAACTTCAATATCCCTTATATTTATTATTTTACTTGCACCTCTATCATTTTATTTATTTAATATGGGTAATTTCAGGAACCTTTATTTAAAAAATGGGGCTTGCCCGAGGCCGCGCGGGCGATCCGCACCGCAATCGCGCACGCTTCACCGCCGGAGCGCGCGTAGCGCACCATGTCGGCCCACGGGTGCAAGGCAATCAAGTCCTCGGCCAGGTAGACCTCTTCGGGAGCGTTGAGGGTCGAAAGATTGCCTTTGTCCACCACAGCGCGAACAGCATCATCGACTACGGGATGGGAATAGCCAAGGATGTTCG
>JAGYOJ010000022.1 GCA_018399435.1 Actinomycetota bacterium
TTATTATTATAACAGATATTAGTGTTAAACACTAAATAAATTACTACTATGAGGAAAAATATTTTTCACTTAAAGTGAAAACTACTAAAGTATAATTATTTTGGAAAAAAAAGTCAATATCTGTATAATAGAACAGTTTATAGCAATCTTATTATTAGCAGGTGATATTTTATGAAAAGTTATGTTGAATGTGTGCCATGTGCATTAAACCAATGCATTAACACTTTAAATGTTTCTGGTGTTAGTGAAGATTTAAAAGAGAAAACTGTATCAAAATTAATTGAAAAACTAAAAAATTACAATTTTAATATACCTCCATCATATAATTCCGATATGGCTTATGAAACATGTAAAGAAGTTACAAAAATAAGCGACCCTTATTACAAGCTAAAGAAAAAATATAATAAGCTAGCTTTAGAAATATATCCTGAATTGTCTGATATAGTTAAATCTTCAAATGACCCTCTTTATACTGCAGCTAAAATATCAGTTGAAGGCAATATTATAGATTTGGGAATTAACTTGCATTATGGCAAAGAAGTTGATTTCAAAAAAATAATTAACGATATAAGCAATATTCCATTAGCAATAAATGATTATAATAAATTTAAAGACTCCCTTGAGGATGCTGAAAATATATTATATATAGGGGATAATGCAGGCGAAATAGTTTTTGATAAGATTTTTGTGAGGGAAATATTAAAGAAAAAGAAAAATGTAATATTTTCTGTCAAATCAGGGCCTATTATAAATGATGCTACTATGGAGGATGCTAAAGAAACCGGCATTACTGATCTAGTCAAGGTCATAGAGACTGGAGCTGCTAAAAGTGGAGTAAATTTTAATTATGTATCTGAAGAATTCATAAAAATTTTTAGAGGCGTTGATTTAATAATTAGTAAGGGCCAGGCTAATTTTGAATGCCTTGATGAAATAGATAAAAACATTTTTTTTATCCTAAAAGCTAAATGTGCGAGAGTTGCAAATAGTCTAGGAGTTAATTATTTAGATGTAGTATTAGTAAAGAAAAAACAAAAGTGGGGAAATAAAAAAGTTTAATACCCTAGGCTTTTAAGCTTATCATCATCCAAGCCAAAAAAATGCCCAATTTCGTGCAGGATAACTCTTTTAATATTTTTTTTGACTTGTTTCTCATTAGAACTTACCGATTCTATGGCTTTCTTGTAAATAGTTATTTTATCGGGATATATATTTCTTTTTCCAGCTCTTTTTGTTATAGGCAATCCCTGGTACAGGCCTAATATTATTTTATTATTATTTTTTTTAGACTTTTTAATATTGGCATCATCTATTACAACTCCAATATTTTCTAATCTTTGCCTGAACTTTTCAGGAAGTTCTTCTGAAACTTTAAGTATTAAGTTTCTAAATTCATCTATTTCCATATTTTCTAAAAAAATTAGTGGTAGAAATATTATTTTATAACATTTATCATAATCTTAACAATATACACCTATAGGAGGCAAGTTGTATGTCTATTATAAGGCAGGATTTATCTACTAAAGATTGGACAATATTTGCAGTAGAAAGGTCAAAAAGGCCAAAAGACTTTAAACAAGATAGTCCGGACAAAAAAGATACCACCCACTTAGATGATTGCCCATTTTGCAAAGGGAATGAAAATAAAACGCCTAAGGAATTATTTAGAATAAGCGGTAATGGCAGCTGGTTAATAAGGGTAGTCCCGAATAAATATCCGGCCTTAAATCCCAGGCAAGAATTAAATTATTCTGTGGGCAGGCATATTAGCGGCCCATACTTAAATATGGAGGGAATAGGAAGCCATGAAGTCATAATAGAATCACCCAGGCATAATGATACAATTAGATCTCTGGATTTAGGACATTTAGAGAAAGTTTTATTTACATATAAGCAAAGATATAAAGAGCTCAGCAAGAATGAAAATTATCAGCTTATTATTATTTTTAGAAATCATGGCGCAAGGGCTGGAACTTCTTTAGAGCACCCACATTCACAGCTAATAGCCACCCCTTTTGTGACTTCATATATTAGAAATAAATTATATGAAGCACAGAGATATTTTGATGATTTTGGAAAATGTGTTTATTGTGAAATGATAAATTATGAAAAGAGGGCTAAAAAAAGGCTTGTTTACGAGAATGATAAATTTATTTCTTTTTGCCCTTATGCTGCAGTAGTACCATACCATATAATTATATTGCCTAAAGATCACCAATCATGTTTTTCAGAAATTGAGGATAGCGATATTAAATATTTTGCTGATTCTTTAAAAAAAATATTTACGAAACTGCATAAATTATTAGGTAATTTTGATTATAATTATGTAATTGACAGTGCGCCTCCAGATAAATTTGGCGAAAAGCATTACCATTGGCATTTAGAAATTCTTCCCAGGCTAACTACCAGGGCAGGGTTTGAGATAGGCTCAGGAGTGTATATAAATACAATCTTGCCTGAGGATTGTGCAGGATATTTGCGTGAAAATTAGTTTTAGCAAATTTTCGATTACTCTAATATTAAAAGAAGTTATGCTATAATTTAGCAAATAATAAATTGAATAAGGAAAAAAATGTTTAAATCATCAATAAAACTTTTTAAAGTATTTGGAATTGAAATAAGATTAGATTATAGCTGGTTTATAATATTTGCTTTATTTACTTACTATTTCGGATTTATTTATTTTCCAAGGGTTTTGCCGGACCAGAACCCAGGTATACTAGCTATTGTTACAATAATTACAGTATTTCTGTTTTTTTTCTCTGTCCTATTTCATGAAATGAGCCATTCCCTGGTAGCTAGGAGAAAAGGGATGCCCGTAAAAAGAATATCTCTATTTATTTTTGGAGGCATGGCTCAAATAGAAAAGGAAGCCAAGGATCCAGGCAGCGAATTTATTATGGCTATTGCCGGTCCTGCAGCAAGTTTTGTTTTAGCTATTGTTTTTGGGGCTATTTGGTATTTTAGCCGGGGCATTGCTATCCTGGAAGAACCATTTAGATATTTGGCCATAATAAATGTGGTATTAGGGACTTTTAATTTATTGCCAGGGTTTCCGCTTGATGGAGGAAGAGTGCTACGGTCAATTATCTGGCGTGTTACTGACAGCCTAAAAAGGGCAACTTATATTGCTATGATATCTGGCAGGATTATAGGTTTTTTGATGGTTGCTGCAGGTATAGTATTTATCTTTTTAGGCAATTTTATTGGTGGAATATGGTTTGCTTTTATCGGCTGGTTTTTACAGTCTTCTGCATATGCAAGTTACAGGCAAACTTTATTTGAAGTATCTGCCAAGGGGATTAAAGTTAGAAAAGTAATGAATGAGAATTTAGTAACTGTAAGCAAAGATATAACCTTGCGGGAAATGATAGATGATTACTTTATGAAATACAGGTATGGAAGATTTCCTGTTGTTGAAAATAAAAGAAATCAGAAATTTATAGGGATTTTGTCCCTGCATGAGGTTAAAAATTTTTCAAAGGAAGAAAGGGAAAATATAAAAGCAGGCGAGGTTGTAAACAGGGTAACAGATAAAGAAAAAGTTGACCCCGACATGGAAATTTCAGATGCAATTAAGCAAATGTCTAGAAATGGCCTCAGTCATTTAGTAGTCATGTCTGGAGATAAGATAAAGGGAATTATAACTAAAAGCGATGTAATTGAATTTATTAAATTCCAGACCGAGCTTCATTAAATTATAATACCCCGTCCAATTATTCGGTTAATATTTAGCAATAAGGCTAAATATAAAAATTAAAAGCAAGAAAAATCTAGAAAGTTAATAATTTAAAATGAGATTTAAAAAGTGGAGGCTAATATTAGCCTTATCATTAGTTGGTTTGTCGGCAGCATTGTATTTGGTTCACTTTTTTATTTTTAGGGATGCACATCATATTTTTATTTACCTTTTAGGGGATATTGCTTTTACCCCCATAGAAGTTTTAATAGTAACCTTAATTATACACAGGGTTTTAAGTGACAGGGAAAAAATGGTGATGCTTAAAAAATTAAATATGGTTATCGGGGCTTTTTTTAGTGAAGTAGGCTTAAAGCTGATTTATATTTCAGCAGAATTTGACATAAAATCTGGTTATCTTATGGACAAACTTTCCAATATTTCAAATTGGGAAGAGAAAGATTTTATTGAAGCTTCAAGAAATATAGATGAATATAAATTTAAAATTGACAGCAAGCAAGGGGACCTTGCACAATTAAAGGACTTTTTAACAAAAAGGCGTAATTTTTTATTGAGGCTTTTAGAAAACCCAAACCTATTGGAACATGAGAAGTTCACGGAATTATTATGGGCAGTTTTTCATTTGACGGAAGAATTAGAATTCAGGGATAACTTAAATAATTTGCCGGAAAGCGATTGTGAGCATATATCTGGTGATATCTCTAGGGTTTATACCTTATTAACATCCGGCTGGGTTGACTATATAAAGCATCTAAAGGAGAGATATCCATATCTTTACTCATTGGCTGCAAGAATTAATCCATTTGATAAAGAAGCTACGCCAATAGTTAAATAAATTTAATATGTTTTTTGTTAAGCTGTTTAAGAATAGGAACTTCATATTTATATTAGCCTTAGCCCTAGGCTTAATTTTGGGAGAAAATGCATGGTGGCTGCAGTATTTGACTATTCCAGCTTTAGCAGTAGTGATGACTGTTTCCATGACTCAGCTGCCATTAAAGGAAATCAAAAAAGGTAAGGGTATATTTAAGCCAATTTTATGGGCTTTTATTTTAAATTATGTTGTTTTTGGCACCGCTATATTATTGTTGTCATATTTTTTAATAGATGATCAACAGTTATGGTTTGGATTTGTCATAATTGCAGCATCTCCGCCCGGCGTAGCTATAGCTCCATTTACAGGATTATTATCAGGAAAGGTAAAGTTCTCATTAATAGGCGTTATAGGGGCTTATTTTGCATCTTTGTTAATAATACCCCTAATGGGTTTAATTTTTATTGGGGGAAATTTAATTCAACCAATTAAAATAATTGTTCTATTATTAGAGCTGATTGTAGCGCCTTTTATCATTTCCCAGGTTTTAATTAAATTTAAAGCCGATAGATTTGTAAAGAAGTGGCGTGGCCTGTTTGTTAATTGGGGGTTATTTATAGTAATATTTGCAGTTATTGCCCTCAATAGGGAAGCATTGTTTAAAAATCCAAAAATTTTGGCTATTACTGCTTTAATTTCATTTATTGTTGTTTTTGGGCTGGGCTTTTTAGTTGAATTTATACTTAAGAAAATAAAATTCCAAAATAACCTCAGGGGCCCTTTTATTCTTTTAGCTACAATAAAAAACGGTGGCTTTGCAGCAGCTACAGCATTATCTCTATTTGGCAATGAAGCTTCTCTGCCGGGGGCTGTTTTATCTGTTTTTTTAATTTTATTTTTAATTGTTATTAGTTTGAGATCTAAAAAAATTACAGCTTAATATAATATAAGTTATTGTACTTCTATTATAACAATTTTATTCATATTTATCTTGACTTATTTAATAAATAATATTATATTAAGTATTAATAGTTTAATTGAAAATTAATTAATTACTATATTAGTTTTTAGTAATAGGGGCGATGACTTACATTTCGTGTTTGGGCACCTGAAATGTAAGGAGCTAGTGGTGCAACCGGCTATTACTCTATTTTTGTGTTTTCAAATGTAAGCCATTTAGCCTTAAACTAGATGGCTTTTTATTTGGGAGCATTAATGAGATTCTTAAGAAGCAAAATATTTTTATTTATAATTCTATCTTTAATATTTGCAGCAAGCAGTGCAATCTTTTTATCATTTAACAGCCTACCAAGCAGAACCGAGAATAATTTAATAACTAGCAATACTGCTGAGCTAAAAATAGAAAAGATTGAGCCCGGTGTGGCAAAAATAAATTATAGAAATGGGGAGAAAAAATTAAACACGGGTAAGATATTTAATACTATTTCTGAAAATGTCTTAATGAACATAGAAGAAAGCAAGATAGCAAAAAAAGGTGAAACTGAAGAAGATAGCGGAAATAGTAAAAATAATGCAGAAGGTCAGCCTGCTATTTTGAGCAATTACGAACAACAGGTTTTAGCACTTATAAATGATATTAGAATCTTAAATGGCCTAATGGAGTTAAAAGCTACAAAAACATTAACTAGTATAGCTAGGTTAAGGAGTTCAGATATGTTGGAAAGGAATTATTTTTCCCACTATAATTTAGATGGGCATAATGTATTTGATATTTTAAAGAAAAATAAAATATTTTATAAAAATGCAGGAGAAAACCTTGCCCATTCGAAACCTGCCTCTGCAGGGACTCCACAGGCTTTTATGGATACATGGATAAAAAGCCCAACCCATAGAGCTAATATATTAAAGGATGCATATAGAAGCATTGGAATTAGCGTAGTAGAAAATAGTGGAAGAAGAGTATTAACTACTGTTTTTATTAATTAAATTTAAAGGAGGATTTAAACATGAGCGCCAATAAAATGGTTTACGAAATTGATATTTTAGATTATGAAAAAATGGATATAAATGACAGCCAAAAATGGTTAATAGAAACAAGGCTTAGTCCAAGAGAACTAGATAATGTTGCTGAGGAAATTTTTAACGGGAAAGGAAAATTTGTAAAAATTTCTGCTAGGGAACTAGCAAATGAGATGGAAGAAAATAATTATATTAAAATAATCGAAGATTTAACTGGAGTAATCCAGCATACCTTAGAGTACGAATTATAGTATAAAACTCATCCTTTTCTTCAGGCCAGGATAAAAGTACCGGCAATTATTATAAGAATTCTAATCTCTCTTTGCTTTAGGCAAACTTAATTTTTTCTTTATTTATTTGATTTGCTTTTTATTGGAAAAGCCTATCTAAAAGAAGGCATCATGGCTTTTGAATGGTTTCTGCCGTTTATATTTCTGTTAAATTATTGGCAGCAGCTATAATATTATCTGTTAAAATAAGGGCCGTGAAGTTTTTAGGTATTGTAATATTGCCCAGAATATGGAGCTTGATTTTAATTGAAGTAGGTTTTTGTATAGCCAGGCGAAGATTAATTGCTATAACTAAAAAAAGTTAAGGATGCCAAAGGCAGTAAACCAAAACTTCTTTAAAAAATTTCTTGCTAAATTATATTACCTGCCGTGGGCTTATTATTACGATATATTTTATTTAAATTATAATGGCAATCTTTAAAAATATTTGTTTTTTCTATATTATACTTTTAATAATATAATAAAAAGTGGCATGGAAAATATATATACAATTTGGAACTATATAGGCTTTAGCTTAACTAAACAAGGTAAATATAAGCTGGCAGAAGACTATTTTAGAAAATGTATTACATCAGATAAAAATGATCCCATAAGCTATTATAACCTGGCATTAGCTTTAATGAAGGGAGAAGAATACCAGGGCGCAGAAGATCTTTTAATTAAAGCAGTGGAAAGTTCAGAGAACTTTCAGGAAGCAAAATATAATCTGGGTATTGTTTATAGCAAGCTTGGCAAGTTTAGGGAAGCGGAAGATATTTTTAAATCTGATATTAAAGTATGTAATGATTTTATTGTTGAAGATATAGAGCATAAAGAAGAAAAAGGATATGAAAATGTTGAAGATATAGCAGACTTTTACTATGACTCCTGGGCAAATTTTATAAATGATATAAATTTAACCAAGCAATTTTCAGATTTTGAAAAAACTTTAAAGAAAGTTGCAAAAAAATCAAAAAAAGATATTAGAAAAGAATGGCTAAATTTTGGAGCCATAGTTTATAAAAAAAAGCATTACGAAAAAGCTATAAAATTACTTAAAAAAACTATAGAAATAGACAAAAAATTTATTAATATTTTAAAAAATTATGCTTTCACTTGTTTAGAAAATAATAAATTTAGAGAAGCTGAATTATCATTTAAAAGAATTGCTGTTTTGACATTAAATTTAAAGGAGCCGCTATTAGCCATCGGGCTAAGTAATGCAAAGCAAAAAAATTATAAAGAATCTGAAAGTTATTTTAAAAAAGTTTTAAGTTTGGATGAAAAAGAAAAAGAAGCGTGGGATAATTTAGGGCTGGTCCTTCTGAAACAAGGGGAAAAAGAGGACGCAAAAAATGCATATAAATTTTCCATAAATATTGATAGTAAGGATAAAGATACACTTTATAAGTATTCTAAAATTTTATCTGAGCAAAAAAATTATGGGCCTTCTATAAAATATTTAAAAAAAATAATTAAAGAAGACAAAAAAAATTTAAAAGCAATCATGTTGTTAGGAAATATATATTTTAATATGAATAACTTTTCAGAAGCAGAAAAATATTTAAGAAAAACAATAGAAATTGACGAAAGTGAAATTAATGGGAGATTAATGTTAATTAAAAGCTTGTTTATGCAGGAAAAGTATGAAGAAGTTTTAAAATTTATAAAAGTCTTGCCAGAGAATAAAAAAAATAAAGACTTTTTATATTATGAAGCAAAAAGCTATATGAATATGGAAAATTATGATAAATCAGAAATGATTTTTGCTAATTACCTTAATATAGATAATAGTAATATAGATGTACTAATTAATTTAGGTTTAGCCTTATTTAAGCAAAATAAATTTAAAAAAGCGGTTAAAATATTTAAGCAAGCATTAAATAGTGAGGAAAAAAGTAGGCAAGCATTATTTTATCTTGGCTTATCTTATGAAAAACAAGGAAGTATTATTGATACAGAAAAAGTTTTTGAAAAAGCAACCGGCTTTCATAGAGATGACAAGCAATTGTGGTATCATTATGGAATTATTTTAGGAGAACAAAAAAAATTTAATGAAGCCTTAGAAGCATTTGATAAGGCGATTGAAATTGATAGCAATTACAAGGAAGCCTGGAATAACAAAGGTGTTTGCAGCTTTAAATTAAATAAATTAGAGGACGCAGAAAAGTGCTTTAAAAAAGCGTTAGATATAGATGAAGGATATAAAAAAGCTTGGTACAATTTAAGCATGTGCTTTGGAAAACAAAATAAGATAGAAGAGTCACAAGAAGCACTGAAAAAATCTAAATAAAAATATCATATGCCAGTAAAGATTGTTGTTAAAACCAAAAGCATTCTCAGTAGTTTTTTTATATACCCTTATTAATTTGGAAATATATAATTAACTACCTTGAATGCTAATGATTTTTTCATCTTAAATATATTCCTACTAATAAAAATATGTTTAACTTACTGTAAATATTGACCTAAAGTGTATGCCTGTTATTGAAAAGCCTATTGCATATGGTAATTTTCTTGGATGTTTAAATAAACTCCACAGAATTAATTTCCAATAGTATTTTCTACCTTTATCTTTTATCCCCAGAATCCAGAAAGAGCTAAATAAAGCTTTTATATGGTGCCACTTTAATTTTTGTAGCCCTTTTTGGGGAGCTTTGTAATTGCTAATAAAGGTTTTTATCCTTTCGTAATATGACTTTGGAGAATATATAGTGTTTATAATTTTTTTATAGCCTTCTATTAAATTTTCCTTGCCCATTTTAGGGGTAAAATTTAAAGACAATAGGCTAGTATTATTAGCATTAGTATCCTGAATTAACCTCTTTGTTTCTTTTAGCCTTTGATATAATCTAGTTTTTGGCAATGCATTTAAAACACCCACCATAGCAGTAACAATGCCGCTTTTTTGGATAAAGTCTATTTGCCTTTGGAAAATAGAAAGTGTATCACTATCAAAACCAACTATAAAACCACCCTGAACTTCTAAACCTGCTTTTTGTAGTTTCTGTACAGAATCTACAAGATCCCTATTTTGGTTTTGGTATTTACCACATTCCTTTAATCCCAATGGGTCTGGAGTCTCAATTCCTACAAATACTGCAGTAAAACCAGCATCATTCATAAGTTCCATCAGTTTACCATCATCAGATAAATTTATAGAGGCCTGGGTATTAAAAGAAAAAGGATAATGTTTCTCTTTTTGCCATTCTATAAGTTCTGGTAAATGATGTTTTTTTAGCAAAGATTTATTGCCTATGAAGTTATCATCTACAAAGAATACCCCCCCACGCCATCCAGAAGCATAGATTGCATCTAACTCGTCAACTAATTGTTCTTTTGTTTTTGTCCTGGGTATTCTGCCATTTAATTTTACTACATCGCAAAATTCACAATTGTAAGGGCAGCCTCTTGAAAATTGTATACATAGAGAATTATATTTGTCTATGTCTATTAGATTCCAATCAGGGACAGGGGACTTTTCTATTTTTGGGAAATCACTAGCCCGGTATTCTTTCTTTAATGTTTTTTCATTTATATCATTTATAAATACAGGCAGTGTATCCTCTGCCTCTCCTATAAAAAGGTGCTCAACATGTAAATATTTTTCCCAACCTGTTGTAAATAAAGGCCCTCCACAAACAACAGGCTTGTTTAGCTTCTGGACCCTTTCGATTACTTCATCTGCTGACTCTTTTTGTACTATCATTGCGCTTATAAAAATATAATCAGCCCAAAGTATGTCTTCATCTCTTAAGTTTTCAAAATTCATGTCTACTAATTTTTTATCCCATTCTTTGGGGAGCATTGAAGAAACTGTTAGCAGACCTAATGGCGGGAATGCTGATTTCTTATTTATAAACTTTAATATTTTTTTAAAGCTCCAAAAAGTATCTTGGTATTTTGGATAAACCATTAATATTTTCTTTTTTCTAATATTTTCATTCATTTTTTTATTACCTCCATAAAAAAAATCTAAATTTTATTTTGACAGACTATACATATAAAGTAAAGTTTACCAAACTTTCTATAAGCCTTACTAGTAATTAGACTTAAATTAGCACAAAAAGTTTTTATTTTTGCGCTTTTTATAATTAAATTAATATATAATGTTTAATAGGAGTGATTTACTAATAGTAATTTTATATTTTATAATAATATTTGTATAAATTGCTTTGAATTCATTGATAAAGGAGGGAAAGGGTAAAAAATGCTTAATGCAGAGGAAAAATTAGTAGTAATATGGTCAAGCAGTGATAGGGAAGTTGCTAAAGAGATGGCATTGCTCTATTCGTATAATGCAAAAAGATATGGATGGTGGGACGATATAATCCTTATAGTGTGGGGGCCATCAGAAGACTTGTTAAGCCAGGACTTTGAATTACAGGAATATATTATCAAAATTAGGGAAGCTGGGATAAAACTGGAAGCTTGCAAGAAATGTTCTGATGATTATGGAGTAAGCAAAAAACTGGAACAGCTGGGAATTGATGTAAAATATATGGGTGAACCATTAACCCAGTATTTGAAGGAAGGAAGGAAAATAATAACTTTTTAAGCAAGGAGGCAGCTTGAAAAAACGAAATATATTAATCTGGGAACTATTTGGAATTATCTTTATTCTTTTATTTGGAGGATTATTCCATTTTATCTATGAGTTAAGCGGTTATTCAAAAATCATAGCAATATTTGGGGCGGTTAATGAGAGCACCTGGGAACATATAAAAATTGGCTTTTGGCCGGCATTTATATTTGGCCTAATAGAATATATTGCATTTGGCAGAAAAATTAAAACATTTATTTTTGCTAAATCCATATCTTTCATTTTAATAATTATCTTAATACCAGCAATTTTTTACCTATATATATTTATTGCAGGAGAAAATTACCTGTTATTCGATATATTGATATTCATAATTTCTGTTATAGTAGCCCAGATTTTTAGCTATAGGCTAATTGTTATGGAAAGATATCATATATCAATACAAATAATCGGAATAATATTATTGCTTTGCCAGTTGCTTGCTTTTAGCATTTTTACTAGTTACCCGCCAAGAAATGAGTTATTCAGGGATCCAATTTATAAAGAATTTGGAATAATTGAATAGTTTGGGTTATCAAGAATTTAATTTAAAAGCTTATTTGTAAATACGCTGGTTTTAATTTTTCTTAAACCCATAATTTATATTTATTTTTGTTTTATTATTTAAACATTTAAAAATTAAATCAAAAAAAAGGGTGAAGCTATGTTAAAAGAGCTAAAGGAATTTATATTAAGGGGAAGCGTTGTTGATTTAGCTATAGGTATTGTTATTGGCGCTGCATTTAGCGCAATAGTTAATTCGCTCGTAAATGATGTTTTGATGCCCTTTATCGGCTGGATAATTGGGGATAAAGATTTTTCAAATTTATTCTTAGTGTTAAGCAAGGGAAGCGCGCCTCCACCATACGATTCTTTAACAGCTGCACAAGAAGCAGGGGCAGTAACTATTAATTATGGTTTATTTGTAAATAGTGTAATAACCTTTTTAATAGTTGCCGTTATATTATTTTTTATAATCAAGGCAATAAATAGGTTTAGGCGAAAAGAGGAAAAACAACCTTCTCAGCCAACTAGTAAAAAATGCCCTTATTGCAAAACAATTATTAGCATAGATGCAGTAAGGTGTCCTAATTGTACC
>JAGYOJ010000220.1 GCA_018399435.1 Actinomycetota bacterium
ATTTGCAGGCGCTGATACCTGGG
The DNA here is from genome assembly GCA_018399435.1 of Actinomycetota bacterium. Lineage (GTDB taxonomy): Bacteria > Actinomycetota > Humimicrobiia > Humimicrobiales > Humimicrobiaceae > M55B165. The sequence goes on from JAGYOJ010000220.1 coordinate 24, forward strand.
CTACTTCGCTGGTTATTGCTAAAGCAATAAGAAAAATTGGAAATATTGATTTAATTATTTTTGGCAAGCAAACGCTTGATGGGGATACTGGCCAGGTTGGCCCTGAATTTGCCCAGCATATGGATTTGCCTTTTATAGGGTATGTTAGTGAAATAATAAATATTGGAGACAGTAAGCTAAAAGTAAAGAGGCTAATGGAAGATAGATATGAAACCATTGAAGTAAATTTACCGGCAGTAATTTCGGTAGTTAAAGATATTAACCAGCCAAGGGTTCCTTCCTTGCGGGGCAAAATGAGGGCCAAAAAAGAAGAAGTTCCTGTGTGGAATAAGGAAAAAATAGATGCAAAAGAAGATGAAGTAGGGCTTATAGGTTCTTACACTAAAGTAGTTAAAATATTTACCCCAGTCATTAACCATAATGTAGAAATACTTGAAGGCAGTTTGGACGGAAAAGTTGATAAGCTCTATAAAAAGTTAAAAGAATTAAATGTGGTTTAGGAGGGACTATCTGGTGAAAATTGAAGTAAATGAAAAAAAGTGTACAGGATGCAAATTATGCCAAAGCGTCTGCCCTTACGATGCTATTGAAATAAAAGATAAAATTGCAATTGTTAATGAAAATTGTATTTACTGTGGGGCATGTGTTAGCGAATGTAAATTTGATGCCATTAAGATAACCAGCCTCAAAGACGAGGTTAAGGATTTTTCTTCTTTTAAAGGCGTATGCATATACCTGGAATCCAGGGACTCTAAATTAATAGATGTGGGTTTTGAACTGTTAACCAAGGGCAGGGAGCTTGCAGATAAATTAGGTACAAAACTTACAGCAATAGCTATAGGGAGCAATATAAAAGGTGGTTTAGGGAAAGCGTTTAAGTATGGTTTAGATAAATTATATCTTTTAGACAGTGAAGTATTTAAAAATAATCTCGACGACATATATAGCAAGGCTATTGTTAGAGTAATAAGCAAAACAAAGCCAGAAATATTTCTTGCCGGCGCTACTTCATTTGGGAGGACAGTAATACCAAAAGTAGCAGCAATATTAAGAACTGGCCTTACTGCGGATTGTACAGATTTGGAAATAGATACAAAAACCGGGTTATTAGAACAGACTAAGCCAACTTTTGGAGGTAATATTTTAGCTACTATTACTTGTGAGAAGTCAAGGCCTCAAATGGCAACTGTGCGGCCCCATGTCATGGTTGCTAAAAAAATTAAGGATAAGATAGATATTGAGGGCAAGATAAAAAATATTGAAATTGATAAAAAAGAATACAAGAGCTGCTATAATTTAATAGATTTCGATAAGGGAACTGAAGAAGATATTAATATTACAGATTATGATGTTATTGTTTCTGGAGGCAGGGGGCTTGGAGCCCCAGAGCATTTTTCAATGCTTAAAGAACTTGCAGATCTCCTGGGGGGCACATTAGGGGCTTCCAGGGCTGCCGTTGACGCTGGATGGATATCATATCCCCACCAAATAGGCCAAACTGGGAAAACAGTTAATCCAAAAATTTACATAGCCTGCGGTATATCAGGGGCAATCCAGCATCTTGCTGGAATGCAAACCTCAGATATTATAATTGCTATAAACAAAGATCCAGAAGCGCCTATTTTCAAAGTTGCAAATTATGGAATTGTTGAAGACCTTTTTGAAGTAGTGCCTAAACTTATTAATAGAATTAGAAGCGGCAAGACATTAATATAATAATATTTTTTCAAGTTTTTTAAATATAGACCTGAAATCATTTGTTTGTTGAAAATGGTTATATATATTTTCAAAGTTAAACAGAAAATTTGAAAGCAGGTTTTCCCTGCTTATAGCTGTGCCCATGATTCGTTTAATTGAGATAGAATTTTTCTCATATTTGCCTAAATTTTTTATATCAATATTAACATTTATTCCAATGCCAATATTTAAGTATAGTTTTTTTAAATTTTTCCACTTCTGTTAAAATTCCTGCTATTTTTAACTTTTTATAATATATATCATTTGGCCATTTTATAACTACAGACATGCTATATTTTTCTTTTATAGTTTTGGCTAGGGAATAGGCTGCCAGTAATGTAATTTTAGCTAAATCTTTTTCAGGAATAATTGGTTCATCTATTGTGGTAAACCAAAGCCCTCCTAATGGGGATAGCCATTGTTTGTTAAACTGCCCCCGCCCCGAAGTTTGTTTTTCTGAAAGGATAATTATACCATCAAGGCTGGTTTCTGATTTTTTTTCAAGGGTAGATGCATAATTATTTGTTGAGTCAATAATATCGAAAGTGATAATTTTTTTGCCAATTCTTTTAGTTTTAAGCTTTTCTTGGTATTTGTTACATCAAATTTCATTAAAATTAGAAAAAGTTTAAAAAAATTAGTATACTAAATATTTTAAATAAGTTAAAATGCATAATTTTTAAATACTTTGGGGAG
>JAGYOJ010000221.1 GCA_018399435.1 Actinomycetota bacterium
GCTATAAGGGATAAAAAACCTGATATAGTTGCCTTTTCAGGCCTTCTTACCACAACGCTTGCCAATGTTCCAGAGCATATAAAGGCAATAGAGGATGCAGGCTTAAGGGATAAGGTAATACTTGCAGTAGGGGGAGCCCCTGTAACCAGGGACTTTGCTGATAGATATGGAATAGAGATATATGCAGATGATGCATCAACGGCTGCAAAAGAGTTTGTAAAAGCTGTAAAAGGATAAGGCATTGGAAATAAAAAAGGCAAATATTGGTTTTATAGCTGGATTTATGGAAGGCTTTTCAGATGAAGGGATTAAAAAATTTCATGAATACAGAAAAACCTTAAAGGAATGGTCCGGCAAGTTAAACTTTAACTTAATTGATTATAGGGAAGTTATAAAAGACTTAAGCGGCGCTATAAAAGCCAGGGAACAGATAAAAAAAGATGGGATAGATTTTCTCCTTATATTCCATCCCGCCTATATTAATGGAACTTTTATTTATGAAATAATGAAGCCTGTAGAAAATGTCGGTTTATGGGCTATTGAAGAGACTAGAAAAAGTGGGCCAATGCCGCTGGCTTCTTTTGTTAATATGGAACAGAATGCAGGCATTGCAAAACATAATTTTAAAGGCACTAAGAAGAAAGTTAAATGGTTTTATGGCGATACTGGCAGCAGGTATTTTAAGCCAAGGTTTGAAATCACCGTAAGGGCTTTAAATGCAGCATGCAGCTTAAAAGGTTCAAGAATTGCCCAGATTGGCAAATTGGCTGATGGCCATATAAACCATATGGTTAATCCCAGGGAAATTTATAAGAATCTTGGAGTTGATGTCATAAGGGATTATGAAATAGAAGATGTAATAAAAATGGCTGAATCCGTAAAAGATGGAGAGATAGAAAAATACCTAAATAAATTCATGAGTAGATGCAAGCTTGACAGGATAGGAAAAGAAAAAATAATATTTTCAGTTAAATTATTTTATGTTATTAAAAATTTATGCAAAGAAAACCATTATAATGCGGTCGCTTTTTCATGCTTTCCCAAATTGGGAGAAATTAAGGATATGCTGGGATGTGTAGTTAATTCACTGCTTAACAGCTACGGCATACCTGCGGGATGCGAAGCAGATGTTTTAGGAACAATTTCAATGCTTGCCTTAAATTACCTTACAGGCAAAGAAGTTGCTTTAATGGATTTACCGGTTTTTGATCCTGAAGATAATACATTGCTTCTTTGGCATTGCGGTTCTGCTCCAATCGAGATGGCAAAAAATGATTGTATTACATGCCAGAGGCATTACTGGTCTGAGACTGATGACAGTATAACTTTAGGGCCAATTGAAGACATAGAATTTAGGGAAAGCGATATAACAGTTTTTAGGATATGCAGTGAATCTGAATCTTATTATTATTTTACAGGAAAAATTAATGACACAGAAAAAGATTCTTTTAAGGGAAGCAGGGGATGGGTTGGAGATATAAAATTATTTATGGAGCCTGCAGGGACAATGGATCTGGCAAATACATTACTTGTAAATGGCCTGCCCCACCATTTTCCCATGGTAATGGAAAATATCGGCAAATATTTAGAAGAATTTGCTTATTGGATGGGTATTAGAAAAGTAAAAAGGGTGGACTACCAGGATTTTTTATATAGCGAATAATTTTTTAAATTATGGATATTAAGAAAAATAATAGCGCTAATACATTAACAAAAATTAAAGTTGCATATGCAGATTTTACTGCTTCAGAAAAAAAGATTGCTGATTATATATTAAGCCATCCAGAAGAGATATATAAGCTTAAGATAAGCAAACTTGCAAAGAGCCTGGGCATAAGCCTTCCTACTGTTTTTAGGTTTACAAAAAAGATAGGCTTTGAAGGCTTTTCTGAATTTAAGGTAGCCCTGATTAAGGATGTGGCTGTGGGGTTAAATATTGACATACAAGACTCTGACCCGGATGATATTGTTAAAATATCCAAAAACACGGTAGATAGGATCTGTAATGGCTTAAATGAAACTGTTAATCTAATTGATTTTGATAAATTATTAGAAGCAGTTAAGTCAATTGAGAAAGCAAAAAAGATTTATTATTTTGCAGTAAGCTCTTCAATTTCAGTTGCCCTAGATTCCTATTATAAGTTTGTCAGGGCTGGCTATAATTGCTGTTTTGATTCTGACATATATGCACAGAGAATATTTTCTACCCAGGTCAGCCCTGAGGATCTGGTTATAGGAATATCTTTTTCTGGAGAGTCAAAAGAAGTTATTGATTGTTTGGCTAATGCAAAAAAAGCAAAGGCAAAAACTATCTGTATTACTTCCTTTATTAATTCTGGCATTACTAAACACTCAGATATTAGATTATTTACTGCACCTGTACAATCAAGTTTCCAGAAAGTAGATTTGCCTTCTAAA
>JAGYOJ010000222.1 GCA_018399435.1 Actinomycetota bacterium
TTATTAGGTAGGATATGAAAAGAAGAAGTGATTTTATATTTTTAAAGCGCGCAAAAAAGTACGACAGGTATTTTAAAAAGCAAAACCTTATAGAAGGATTTAGTGAAACTTTATATCAGCTAGGGATAGACATAAAAAGGCAAAAAAATATAATTTTTGATGTTGAAGAAAGGGAAAATAAATCGCCAAGAGCTTTTTGTTGCACTGTTAGGATTCCTGAAGAAATATATTTGGTGATTATGCCCAGCGGCGGCCAGGATGATTATGAAGCATTATTCCATGAAGGCGGACATGCCCAGCATTATGCCAATACTAAGGTAGGGCTGGATTTTGAGTACAAGTTTTTAGGCGATAATGCAGTAACAGAAGGATATGCTTTTTGTTTTGAAAATCTACTCCATGATAAGGATTGGCTAATTGATTTTGCAGGCATGGATAATGAAACAGCTAGTTATTTTAAGTATTTTTCTAATATGTTAAAGTTATGGTATTGTAGAAGGTATGCGGGGAAATTAATATATGAATTGGCCTTGCATAATGGCAAGACATTAAATGGAAAAGAAGAAAAATATAAAGAAATACTTTCATCTGTTACATTGATGGATTATCCAGCTGAAAATTATTTATATGATGTAGATGAAAATTTTTATTGTACAAATTATATAAGGGCATGGATATTTGAATCCCAGCTAAAAGACTATATTAAAAGAAAATTTGGCAGTAAATGGTTCTTTAAAAAGAAGGCTGCAGCCTTTCTTTTAGAGCTCTGGAGCTATGGCCAGAAATTTGGGGCCGAAGATATTTTAAAGCAGCTTGGTTATAAAGGACTGGATATAGATTATTTATTAAATTCAATTATAGAGGATACTAATATAAAAATTTGATATATAGGAGTTATTATGGATTTAAAAAAAGTTATTAGAAATATCCCAGATTTTCCTAAAAAAGGAGTTGTTTTTAGGGATATTACTCCATTGCTTAAGGACAGTGAAGCTTTCAGGTATTCTATTGATGCACTGGCAGGAAAATACAAGGATGTAAAATTTGATGCTATACTTGGGGCGGAAGCAAGAGGCTTTATTTTTGGTTCTGTTCTTGCATATAAATTGGGAGTAGGTTTTATACCAGTTAGAAAGCCAGGCAAACTTCCATTTGATACCTGCCAGGTATCTTATTCACTGGAATATGGAGAAAATATATTAGAGATGCATTTAGATGCAGTAAAACCCGGAGATAAAATTTTAATAGTTGATGATCTTGTAGCTACAGGAGGAACAGCAAAAGCCAAAGCCGAACTTGTTGAAAAAAGAGGGGGAGAGGTTATTGGATTTTGTTTTGTAATAGAATTAGAATTTTTAAATCCAAGGAAATTCCTTGAGGGGTATGATGTATTTTCGCTGGTAAAATATGAGACTGAATAAAAATAAATTTGGAGGTGTTTAAAATGGCAAAAGAAGAAAAAGAAAAAAACATTAAAGCAGAAGCACAGGATAAAAACAAGGAAGAAGATCAGGAAGAAATTTTAAAACAATTACAGGAAGAAGTAGATAAATTAAGCACAAAGGATATCCTAAACCAGATGATGATGTCATTATCAAGCCTGGCTTATAAAAAGATGGGATTGCCTGCTGGCGTGAATGATAAATTTAAAAATGAGACTGATGCAAAGCTTGCAGTAGATGCTTTTGATTCGCTTTTAAAAGTTATAGGCGATGAGGTGACAGCAGAAGAAAGGGAAAATTTAGAATCTTCATTGTCCAATCTTCAGATTAACTATGTAAAAGTGTTTAAATAAAAATTTCTAATCAGGTAATATTTATAAATATTACCTGATTTTATTTTGCATGGACTTATCTTAAGGGTTTTTATCCTGCGGAGTACTATATAATATTATGGCTAATTCTTTTTTACTTTTTTAATTGCAATTTCAACAGCTTCATTGTAACTGGAAACTTTTATTATATTTGGTATATCTTTATCATAAAAAGGCTTTATATCCCAGGAATCCAGTAATATTAAAGGTTTATTATAGGTTAAAGCATAACCTATCTCTGAAAGTGTTCCAGCGCTTCCATCTATTGCTATTACAGCGTCTCCTGATAGAACTACTGCTAAATTCCGGGCATATCCTAAACCTGTTGGGATTTTTATATCAACATATTTATTAGAAGTATTAGGGTCTCCAGTAGGGAGTATTCCAATTGTTAATCCATTGGCATCTTTTGCTCCCTTGCAGGCAGCTTCCATTACCCCGGTTAATCCGCCACATACTAATATAGCCCCCGCTTTTGCAATTTTTTTTCCTACGCCATAGGCCTTATTATATATATCACATCCTGTTTCAATATTGCTGCCTCCAATTACCGAAATTTTAATAAAATTTTCAGAAATATTTA
>JAGYOJ010000223.1 GCA_018399435.1 Actinomycetota bacterium
GTCAATAGCCTGTTTTAGGATCCATGGAGTAAAAAGAGCCAGCCCGTCTGTAAAAAGTAAATATATTATACTGCCCGCAAAGCTCTTCCTGTGTTTTTTAAGATATTTTAAAAGAGTCTTTAGTTCCCTTATTTTCTCCTCCATAAATTTTCCATGAAATAGCTATCTGTAAGATTATACCTGTTATCATATATTCCGGAATAGGAAATTAAAACAAAATCCTGTGTAATCTCTGTAATCTTTTAATTAAAATTTTATTGATTTTAATTGATAATTTTAGGAAAAACTTCTAGTATAAAATTTGAGAATGGTAAATTAAAACAGCGCCAATACCTGTATAATTTAAAAAGTAGAATAAGATGGCACATATTTTCTGGAATGAAAATACTAAATAGACTGCATTGATAATGATAAGCCCATTGAAAATGCCACGCTGGAAGACGGTAAACGCGCGATTATCCTCGGGCTGGCAGCTACTAAATCAATGAGAGAAAAAACTGTAGTTAAATCATAAGAGATAAAAGATGATAGTAAATATTTTCTAAGTTATTCCTTTTAAGGAGGTGATTTATGGTGCAATATTTTGAAGAAATTAACAATTGGGTTGAAAAAAATAAAGATGAAATAGCAAGTACGCTATCTGAACTAATAAAAATCAAAACTGAAAACCTCCCGCCCAAAGGCAATGAGAAACCAGGACAGGAGTATTTATACAATTTTACATCTAAGTTTATAGATTCTAAAAACCTGGATTTATTTGAAATTGAACAAATTGAAGGCCTGAGAGAGCACCCACAATTTTTTCCAACCATGGCGGGCATGGTAAAAGAATATGAGGACAGACCCGACCTGGTTGCAAAACTGCCCGGGAAAAAAGGTGACAGATCTCTACTATTTTCAGGACATATGGACACAATGCCAGCAGGCAAGGAAGATTGGGAAGTATTTAGCGATCCTGTAAGCGGAAAAATAAAAGATGGAAAAATGTATGGCAGGGGATCCCTGGACATGAAGTCAGGCACATTATCTGGTTTTTATGCTTTAAAGTGCATACACGATCTGGGAATAGAACTTAAAGGAGACCTTTATGCAGAAAGTGTAGTAGATGAAGAAAACGGTGGAGTAAATGGTACCATAGCTGCAAGACTAAGAAACCCTGATATAGATTTTGCTATACTTTCTGAGCCTACTGGTCTGGTTGCAGGCATTGAGACAATAGGGGGAAGCGACTGGATTGCAAAAGTGGCAGAAGAAGGCCCGGGGGGAATAGGCACAGATATAGAACTAATAAATCCCATATATAAACTGGCAAGGGTTGCCCGGGCCCTTGAAAAATATGACAAAGAAGAGCTCCCCAAAGAAAAACCCCCTAAAACTTATAGGAGCGATATGAAGCTTAGGCTACTTACATACCAGTTTGCCTCAGGAGGCCAAACCTATCTTGAATCAGGGGCTGTGCCAAAAGAAGGCCATATATATTTCTGGCTAGAGACCTTTGCATATATGAAAGAGGGGGAAATAAGAGAAAAATTTAAAAATTTTATGGAAAAAGAGCTAAAGGGCATAAAAGGGAAGATGCCAGAATTTGGGACAGTAATCAGGTTTATGAAAGGCCACAGAACAGATACTTCTCATCCTGCTATGGTTTCAATCAGGAATGCTTATAAAGATTTAGGCTTAAAATATGAACAGAGGGGCCTGGGGCTTGCAATGGATGCATACGGCTTTAAGGAAGCGAGCAATACAGATGTGGTGGTTATAGGACCCAAAGGTGCAAATCCCCATGGCACTGATGAATATGTGGAAATGGATAGCGTCTATAATCTTATTAAAATGATGGCTTTAGCTGCAGTTGATTATTGTGGCTAAGTAAAAATCTTAAGATACAGGATATTAATGGCTAAATATATTTTAACTATAGATCTGGGCACAACCCTATTAAAATTTGGCCTATTTAATTTTGAGATGAGCTTAGTTTCAAAGCACCAGGAAGAATATGGGCTTACGTATTATAGAAATTTTATTGAATTTGATTCAGAAGAATACTGGGAAGTAGTAAAAAAGGGGATAAATAGGTTAATCTCTAAAAGCGGCATTAATCAAAACAAAATATCAGCAATTTCCCTGAGCAGCCAGGCAGAAACACTTATTCTTCTGGATAAAAACAATAAGCCTTTAAAGAATGCCATCTCCTGGTTAGACAATAGGTCCGTTGAAGAATGCAATTTGCTTAAGGAGAATTTTGATACTGATAAATGCTACAAAATTACCGGACAACCAGATATTATTACAACATGGCCAATTACTAAAATCCTTTGGATAAAAAGACACGAACAGAAAATATTTGAAAAAGCT
>JAGYOJ010000224.1 GCA_018399435.1 Actinomycetota bacterium
ATAGAAAGCAATGATAAAAAAATAGAAATTTTAAAGGAGTATAAACCAGAAAAGAATTATTATAAAAAAATAGTTATCAGGGACAACTTAGTAGTTGGCGCAATTCTTATAGGAGGGATTGAAAGGGCAGGCATATATTCGGGCCTTATAAAAAATAAAATTAATATTGGCAAGGAAAAAGACTATATTGCAAAAGAGAACTTTGGGTTAATACAATTACCTAGCGAATATAAAAAACATTTAGTGGTAGGAGAAGGAATAGAGGTATGAATTATACCATTAATGCAAGAAACCTAGGCTATAGGGAATTAAATAAAAAAATAAAGCATGCTCTCAGTAAAGAAAGTGGTAAAAATATTACCCTGGACCTAAAAGAGATACTCGGCCATAGATATATTGGGGATGGCTTAAAAGGTAAGGTAAAAATAAATATATATGGAACTCCAGGCAATGACTTGGCGGCCTTCATGGATGGGCCAGAAATTGAGATATTTGGCAATGGCCAGGATGCTATTGGCAATACGATGAATATGGGAAAAATAATAATACATGGTGATGTAGGGGATATCATAGGTTATTCAATGCGTGGAGGCGAAATATATATTGAGAAAAATACAGGTTATAGATGCGGAATACACATGAAATCATATAAGAAAAAAGTTCCTGTAATAATAATAGGCGGCGCAGCAGGTAATTTTCTTGGTGAATATATGGCGGGAGGAATCATAGTTGTTATGGGGATTTCTAATAATAACCATCCAGGCAATATGTTTGGTTGTAGAGATATTGCAGGCAACTATATTGGCACAGGTATGCATGGAGGCATAATTTATATAAGAGGGAAAATAGAAGGCTATAAATTAGGGAAAGAGGTTAAAAAAATGCCAATAAGCAAAAACGATGAAAAAATTTTAAATAAATATATTTCTAATTACAAAAAATATTTTAATACGCCAGAAAAAATTAATTTAAATGATTTTATCAAGTTGATTCCATACTCACACCGTCCATACGGTAAGCTATATGCATATTAGTTATTTGTATTTTTTCTTTGCTTAATGTTTAATAAAGTCATATATAACTTATATTTTTAAATGATGGCAAAAGAAAAAATATATATTGGGACATCTGGCTATAGCTATAAAAATTGGTCTGGAGATTTTTATCCAAAAGATTTAAAAAAAAGTGAATGGCTCCAATATTATGCAAAAAAGTTTAGCACAGTTGAAATAAATAATACTTTTTATAATCTTCCAAAGAAAGAAACTTTCAAGAATTGGGCAAATAAAACTCCCCAGAATTTTTTATTTGCCATAAAAGCTTCTAGGTATATTACCCATATGAAGAAGTTAAAAGATTGTAAAGAGCCAATAGAGAAGCTTTTGGATGCATCCTCGGGCTTAGGTTCAAAACTGGGCCCTATATTGTTTCAGCTGCCTGGAAATTTAAAGAAGAATACTAAAAAATTAAAAAAATTTATATCAATGCTTCATTCAGACAAATTATATGCATTTGAATTCAGGGATGAAAGCTGGTTTGACGATGATGTATATAAAATACTTGATGATTCTGGATGCGCAATAATAATTTCCAGCTCACCAAAATTCCCTTACCATGAGAAAGTAGTAGGCAATTTTTGCTATATTAGGCTACATGGCAGAAAAAAGCTTTATAGCTCTAGCTATTCCGGTAATGAATTAAAAAAATTTGCAAGCATTGCAAAAAAATGTAGAAAAGATGGATTGAAAAGTTTTATATACTTTAATAATGATGCAAAGGGGCATGCTTTTAGAAATGCTTTAGCTATTAAAGATTTTGTATAATAAATTTTCTTTACTAAGTATTAATAAGTAACTACAATTAATATATTAATTTAGAAAGGGTAAATTGCAGGATATTAATTTAAAAGTTGGATTAACAGGCACAGCTAGGGTTTCTGTTACTAAAGATAATACTGCTACTTCCTATGGAAGCGGCAGCGTAGATGTTTTGGCAACCCCAGCAATGGTAGGGGTAATGGAAGAAGCCGCAATTAATGCGGTAGATGAAAAACTTCCTAATGGGTTTGCATCTGTTGGCACCAGAGTTGATGTTAAGCATTTAGCAGCTACCCCTATCGGGATGAATGTCACTGCTAATGCAGAATTGCTGGAAGCAAATGGGCCCAAGCTGAAGTTTAAAATCGAAGCCTATGACGGGAAAGAAAAGATTGGGGAAGGGATTCATTTCAGGTATGTTATCAATTTAAGTGAGTTTATGGATAAGGTTAATAATAAAAAAAGATAATGAATTAAAATGGATTTATTTTTAATATTTAATTATTTTATCTTATT
>JAGYOJ010000225.1 GCA_018399435.1 Actinomycetota bacterium
CCCTGGGCAGATTCGAACTGCCGACCCCAGGATTAGGAATCCTGTGCTCTATCCAACTGAGCTACAGGGACAATGTGATTGTAAAATATTAGCAAAGCCTGATATTTCTGTCAAAGAGACATATTAATAATCTTTTCCACCAAATCTTCAAATTCCAATCCAGCTTCCTTGGCTGCCATTGGCAATAAACTTGTATCAGTCATGCCTGGAGAAGTATTTAATTCTAAAACAAACGGTATATTGTCTTTGCTAAGGATAATATCAACCCTTGAAAGCTTAGAGCAATCCAAAGCATTATGTACATCAAGGGCAGTTTTTTCAACTTTCTTGGCAATATTATCTGGGAGCCTTGCTGGAACAAAATATTCTGTAGCATCTCCAGAAAACCTGGAATCAAAATCAAAAAACCTATTTTTAGGAACAATTTCTACAATTGGCAATATTTTGACCTTTTCTTTCCCTATTATGCTGACAGCAAGTTCTGTGCCTTCAATAAATTTCTCTATAATTACCTTTTCGCTATAACTCAATGCAGAAATTATTGCATCCGGTAGAGATTTCTCATTATCTATAACTTTTATTCCAAGCGCAGAGCCTTGTCCGGAAGGTTTTACAACTAAAGGCAATCCAAGTTTATCAATAATGGGCGGTAAAATTTTTGATATCCCTAAATCCTCAAAGGAGCTTCTGTCTAGAAAATAAAAAGGAGGGGTAGGTATAGCTTTATGCTGTAATATATGTTTAGATATGATCTTATCAAAACTTAAAACATTAGAATAAACCCCTGGCCCGGTATACGGAATATTTAAAACTTCAAGTATTTCTTGTATGGTGCCGTCTTCACCATCTTTGCCATGCAAAGCAATATAGGCTATATCAATCTTATTATTGGTTAGATTAGCAATAATAGACTCATCAGCATCTAATTTAATGACATTATGGCCCAGTTTCCTGAGGGCGTTTGAAATTCTTTGCCCACTTTTAATAGAGACTTCTCTCTCCAAAGACCTACCGCCCATGAGTACAGCTATATTTTTTTTCATAATAATCACTTCTCTTTATTTAAAGCTTTTATAAAGTTTGATTTTATCTTTAATAATATTTGCTAGAATTTTTATGCCCTTTTCTATATCCTTCGGGCTTTCCGAGCAAAAAGCTAGCCTTGCTTCATTATAGCCATTATTGCTTGCATAAAACCCGCTACCAGGCACATAAGCCACCTTATTTCTAATAGCATCTGCTAATATTTCTTTGCTATTAAGGAATTCTGGTAATTTAAGCCATATAAAAAAGCCCCCTTTTGGCTTTGACCAGCTGGATCCTTCAGGAAAGTATTCTTCTAATGATTTTAACATTGTATCTCTTCTAGAAGAATATATTTTGATAAAATTTTTGATATTATCCTTCCATGCGGGATCAGAAAAATACTCAAAAGCAATCCTTTGAGAAAAAGAACTAGTGCAAAGATCTGCTGCTTGAACCCCCAGGGTTAGTTTTTCAATTATCAGGTGTGGAGCTACTATCCACCCAATTCTAAAGCCTGGGGCTAAAAGCTTTGATAAAGTGCTCATATATAATACATGCTTGCTGCCATTTTTAGAATCCAATTCCTTTATTGTAGGAACAGGCTGGCCTTCATAACGCAGCATGCCATAAGGGTTATCTTCTATTATTAATGTATTATATTTTTTTGCCATCTCCAATATTTTTTTCCTTCTTGGCAAACTTAATGTGACTCCAGAAGGATTTGAAAAATTGGGTACAAGATAAATAAACTTTACTTGTATATCTTTATTTTTTAATTCTTCCAGCTTCTTTTCCAACTCTTTCAACCGGATTCCATTTTTGTCTATAGGGATGTCTATTATATTAGGCTCATAAGATTTAAAAGAATTTAATGCTCCTGCATAGCTTGGGGATTCTACTATTATGTAATCATTTATATTAATAAATATTTTAGCAATCAAGTCTAAAGCTTGTTGCCCACCCGTGGTAACTATAATATCTTCTTCATCTGCTTCTATCCCTTCAAGCTTCATAACTTCCACAAGCTTGGTCTTGAAAGGGTAATAGCCTTCAGAACTTCCATACTGCAAACTTATATCCCCATCGACCAAAAGCGCCCTTTTAACATATTTCTCAAGCTTATGGTAATCTAATGATTTAACATCAGGATTGCCCCCCGCAAAAGAAATTATGTCAGGCCTTGCCGATAGTGCCAGAAGGTCTCTGATTTCAGATGAATACATATTACCAGTTCTATGGGCATATAAATGTTTCCAGTAATCAAAAGTTATTTTTTTACTCATAATCTAAAAAATAGTATTATTT
>JAGYOJ010000226.1 GCA_018399435.1 Actinomycetota bacterium
ATCCACTTTTCCATTAGAATTTTTATTATTATTCATTTTTTTTTTCAGATTTTTCATCTTTTTCATTCTTAAAATATTCTCCAATGCTCTCTCCAAATTTTTTAGCAGATTTGCCGAAATCTTTAAATTTCTGTTTTACTTCTTCATCCTTAAATCTGTCCCCAAAAACCTTTGTAGAATCCGAAGCGCTTTTTGTTAATTCTTTAGCTTTCTTCTTTAATTCAGGATCTTCAAATATTTTGCTAATGGCATCTCCAAAATCATTTATCATATTACTAAAGCTTTGGCCTAACTTTTTATTTTTTTCTTCTTCCCCCATGCTCCTCTCCTAGTAAAAATTTATAAAATACTTCTTAAATATATTTGGCAATATTTATTATGTCAATAATTATAAATATTTAGGAGTAAATTTAGATGTAATATTTATGACCTTAATGTAGCCGGCTTGCCTTTTTTAAAATCCTTGCCATTAATTTTTGATATGCCGTGATTAGTTTTTTCCCAATAAAAAGGCTTAAATAATAATTGCCATAATGCTTTATATGAAGCAATGGAATGAAAAATCCAGTAAACTGGATTTAGAATAGAAAAAAATAACAATCCCCAATATTTTCTTGAAAATGCGGCTGCAAAATTTAGTATTATCATTATCAAATTACCTGCAATCAAGCTAATGGTTCCAAATAATATTATGATTTCAGGGACTTGAGGGAAAATAATAAAATTTTTAGTAAGTATCCATACTATAAATGTTAACCACATCAATGGATTTACCAAAAAGGTAAAAGGCGTTCCTGTAACAATCATCTGAAATGAAACCCATCTCCAAAAACCTAGTCTTTTAATTAATTTAATTGGATGCCTGTTATAAACAAGGGAAGTTTGCATATAGCCCTTAATCCATCTTGATCTTTGCCTAATCCAGTTCCTTAAATTGCTATTTGCTTCTTCATAAGTAGTAGAATTAATAACACCTACCCTTTTATTTTCTGCAGACATTCTAACTCCAAGGTCTGCATCTTCGGTCACATTAAAGGGGTCCCAACCAGAAATTTTCTTTAATATTTTTACTTTGAAATGGTTGCTTGTCCCCCCAAGGGGTATAGGTAATTTTAACTTAAATAATCCGCTTAACAAATAATCAAACCAATATGAATATTCCAGAGTAAACATTCTAGTCAAGAAATTTTCATTTTTATTATAATAATTTAAAAAAGCCTGAAAGCAACCATAGTCATCTGAACTATTTTGAAATGCCGCTAAAGCCTTCTTGAGCTGATCTGTTTCAGGAATGTCTTCAGCATCATATATTACCAAGTATTTTCCCCTTGAAAAATATAAACCATAGTTACAAGCTTTTGGTTTGGTTATTGGACTGCCATTGGGAACATAAAAAAATCTCCAGCTTGAAGGCGGATTTAGGGCTTTAGCAATATTAATTGTCTTCTTATCATTTTTTTCAAATAAAAATATTACATCTAACTTGTTTTTTGGATACTCCAAATTTTTGATAGCTTTTATAATACTTTCCAGAACAGTCTTTGGCTCTTTAAATAAAGGTACAAGAACTGTATATACTGGATACTGCTTTATCTTCTCTTCTTGTTTTTTCTCCTTGTTTTTAAAGAATTTATGGTTAATGCCAGCAATACTAATAATAAATTTATAAGATATTGAAAGTAAATAAAAAATTTGGATTATTGCAAAAAGCCCTATTAAAAATTGGTCCGTATAAAACCATAAGCCTAGCGTTATTATTATAAAAGAAACAAAAAAGATAATATTTTGTGGCTTAGTCATTCTAATGTAAGCAGATTCTTCTGGTTCTCTTGTATGCAAACCCAATATGGTTCTCGATTTTAATATTCTTTTAAATAAATCCTTTACAATATTAGAAATATCTAAATCTGTAATAACCCTTTCTTCAATTTTTTCTATATTGTATTTTTCCCTGAAATGCCCAAGTGTCCTTTTACTTTTAGGAAATGCAGTTAACAATACAAGTTTATTATTTTTTATTTCTAATGGAATTGCCTGATAGCTTATTACTTCCTCGGGATCTACATTGCTTAGTAAACTGGTATCAATGTTATCTAATTGCTCCTTTATGTCTCTGCTAACAAGGGGTAAACTAAATTTTTTTGATAATGCATCATAAAATTGTAATCTTTTTATATAACCATTGCTTATTAGTATCCATCCGAGCCTGCCACCCTCATTTTTTTGTATTTTTAAAGCTTCAAAAAGCTCGTCTTCACTAATATAGCCTTCTTCTACAAGAATATCCCCTATCCTCTTTTCCC
>JAGYOJ010000227.1 GCA_018399435.1 Actinomycetota bacterium
GGATTTTTCTACTCTAAATTAGCTAAAAGGCAAATATTAAAAAAGCTTTTTAAAATCAATAATTAAAAGAAAAAAGGATTCCAACTGGGCTAGATACAGAAAAAATTAAAATTGCAATTCCCCATACTGGCCAAAAAAAATAAAAAAAATCCTTGTCTATGAGCATCTTGAAAGGCCGTTAATTTTTTAAAGAAATAGGGAAAGCTATTAATAAGATTTAAGTAAATATTGTAATAATACCAACAATTTTAAAAAACCAAGTTAATTTTTTGAGTAAATCATTAAATAATATCAGAAATTCTGGTATATTAAATAATATTTATTATTCAATATTAGAGATTATATATGTCAGTTGCTAATAAGGTTTTTGAGTACATAATCGAACTAGGGCCAGTTATAATAATACCTTCTATTTTATTTATTATTAGCCTTTTTACCGGAAAAAATCCTTTAATAATTTTAAAGAACTCTATTTTTGTATTTATAGGGCTTGTTCTTGTAGCAATAATGCTTACTTCCTTTATAAATTTTTTTGAACCCCTTGTAAATACTATAGTTATAAATGCTAAAAAAGACTTCCAGGTAATAGACCTTGGGTTTAAAATTTCTGAATATATTGCATTTAATTCTACAATTATTATCCAAATAATAATTGCTATTATTCTCCTTAATATTATTATGCTATTTTTGAGATTAACTAGAACCATAAATATAGATTTTTGGAACTTCTGGGCTTTCCTATTTTCAGGCTCAGTTATCTATTCAATAACTGAAATCCAGTGGATGGGGGTGCTTATTTCATTAATTATAGCTTCTGTTACATTAGTGACCGCAGATATATATGCGCATTATATTGGCAATTATTATGGAATTGAAGGCATATCTACTCCGCATCCTTTTTCAGTTTTTTGGGCACCTATCTCCCAACTTGTTAACTACTTATTAAATAAAATTCCTAAGGTAAAAAGAATACACCTATTTTATGAAGAGATACAATACAAACTTGGCTTCGTATCTGAACCTATGGTTTTTGGCTTTTTAATAGGTTTTATCATCGGAATAATTACTAAATACAAAACTATTACGGCAATCCTCCCATCCGATTTATTTTATGCATTTGGCTCAGGCTTGAGATTGGCAATTATAATGATAATATTTCCAAGGGCTTTTAATTTATTAACAAAGGGATTGGTTCCTTTAATCAATAACTTAAGGCAATCCATAAATAGAAGGATTACAAAAAGGGAATTATATATAGGCATTGATTCTTTAGTTATATCAGGGCACCCGTCTGTTATTGGCTTATCTGCAATAATGGTTCCCTTAACCGTCTATATTGCAACATTGCTTCCTGGAAATAGGCTCCTGCCTAATGCAGATTTAATTTTTATACCTTTTATCCTTATATGGGCAATAGCCCCATCCAGGGGAGATATTTTTAGAAGTTTCATATCAGCTTTAATATTTATACCAATAATACTCTGGGTATGCACCGACTTAGCAGATCTTTATACAAATATTGTTTCAAATAGCAATATTGTGATACCAGAAGGCTATAGCAAAGTTTCAAGCATAGGGAGCGGCGCAAATTTAATATTTTGGATATTATTACAAATCTTAAAGCCTATATTGAATTTATTTATGTAATTAATTGTCTCGTTTAGTTAGCCTGTGGACATTATCCAAATAGAAATTTTTTCTAATTCCTTTACCTTCTTCACCAAAGTATATTCCAGACCTCTGGAGAACTGTCTTTATTCTTACATTATTATCTAATATAAACTTTCTGACTGTATCTGGGTATACCTTTTTTACCCAGAAATCAGCTTCCCTTGCTATAAAAGGAAAATAGGAATGACTGGCTATAATTTTTTCCCAATCAATATTTATCTTTTCTAAAAGAGTAACATAACTTACATGTGGATTATTGTTTAAAATATCCTCTGATTGCCTTACTATTTCTGCATTTACCCTTTTTTCAATTCTTTTGAAATTATAAGAGGACAGAGTTAAGAAAATACCATATATAACTATTATTGGAATTACATAAATATAATATTGGGTTACATAATATATTATGTACTCCCCTATTCTACCTAAAAATGCTTCAAGCCATACTCTAGACATAAAATTTTATATAATTTATATTAGACCATAATAATAGCATAAGCTTTTTAACTAATGAAGCGATAAGCTTAATAAAAATTTAAGCAAAATTTATCCATATATATTAAACTTAAAGAAGAAAGAGAAAATTGATCTACACACTTACATTAAATTTAAACCTTGATTTAGTTTATG
>JAGYOJ010000228.1 GCA_018399435.1 Actinomycetota bacterium
CACCTGTATCCCGTAAAGCAGCGTGAAAGTGGAATTGCTTATGCTGGAAGTTTTTAAAACTTTGTCAGTTTCGGTAATTCCAAACAGGCTTAAAGTGATAAAATAAATGCCAACCAGAAGTATTACCAAAACAATAATTGAAACAATAACATCCCTAACATTCCATGTTATATTAAGTTTAGCCTTCTTATTCATGCCTTTATCATTTCCTTAAATTCTTTTTCACTGATTACTTTAATATTATATTTTTTTGCATTATCAAGCTTGCTCCCAGGATCCTGCCCTGCTATCACTGCATCCGTGCTCTTGCTTACGCTGGAGGTAACCTTGCCCCCATATTTTTCAATTAATCCTTTTGCTTCAGACCTGGTGTATGATTTTAGTTTTCCGGTAAGTACAAAAGTTTTCCCGCTAAATTCTTCCTTTTCTTTTACTTGTCTTCTTTTTGCTTCAAAGTTAAGGCCTGCCTCCCTTAATTTCTTTATGATCTTCAAATTTTGTTCCTGTTTGAAAAATTTCACAATACTTTCAGCAATTCTTGGGCCAATTTCATTAATTGCTTCTAAATCCTCATACTTCGCCTCCATTAGATTATCCAGGCTCCTAAATTTATCTGCCAGCACATCTGCTATATGTGAGCCTACATATCTTATACCCATGGCATATAGCAGCCTTGAAAGCGGCCTGTTTTTGCTTTCTTCTATTGCATTGAGTAAATTTTTGGTTGATTTTTCTTTAAAATTTTCTAAAGAATAAATGTCATCATAATCCAGGTAATATATGTCAGCTGGATCCTTTATTAATTCTTTTTCTATAAGTTTTTCAACAATTGCCGCTCCCAGCCCATCTATATCCATTCCGCTCTTAGAGGCAAAATGAATTATCTTTTCATACTGCATAGCAGGGCAAGCTAAAGAGATGCATCTTTTAACTACTTCCCCTTCAGGTTTTATGACATCAGAGCCGCAAACCGGGCACTTTTCTGGCATCTTGAATTTCTTTTCTGAGCCATCCCTTCTCTCCTTTATTACCTTTACAATTTCAGGAATAACATCCCCTGCCTTATGAATTACAACCCAGTCCCCTATCCTTACATCCTTTCTTTTTACTTCATCTTCATTATGCAGGGTAGCATTTGATATAGTAGAACCTGCCACGGTAACAGGCTTTAGCTTTGCAACGGGGGTTAAGGCGCCAGTACGCCCAACACTTACTACAATATCTTTAACCCGGGTAATTTCTTCCTCCGGTGGGAATTTATATGCTATTGCCCATCTTGGATTTCTGGAAGTCTGGCCCAGTTTTTTCTGGAGTTTAAAGCTGTTTACTTTGATAACTATGCCATCAGTTTCATAAGAAAGATTATTTCTATCATGCTCCCAGCTATCACAATATTTCTTTATTTCTTCAAATCCCGCTGTTTTCCTAACATGGGGATTAACCCTGAATCCCAGTTTCTTGAGGTATCCGAGCATTTCAAAATGATTATCTATATCCATGTTTTCATCTGCTACTGCCCCATAAATAAATATATTGAGCCTCCTTTTATCTGTCTCCCTGGGATCAATTTGGCGAAGCGAACCCGCAGCTGCATTTCTAGGGTTTGCAAAGGGATTGAGCCCTTCTTCTTCTCTTTCTTCATTTATCCTTTTAAACTCATCTTTTGCAAGATATACCTCCCCACGCACTTCCAGCCTACCAGGGATAAAAACATCCTCTCTTTTAAGCAGCCTTAATGGTATGGACTTAATGGTCTTTAAATTAGAGGTAATATCTTCCCCTGTTATTCCATTGCCCCTGGTTGCGCCAGTTGAAAAGCTCCCCCCTTCATATACAAGCGAGACTGCAGAGCCGTCTATTTTTAACTCACTTACAAAATCTATATCTTCTTTATTTACCGATAAGTCCCGGTAAACCCTGTCTAAAAATTCTTTCAGTTCAGTATAATCAAAAGCATCCTGCAGGCTCAGCATTTTTTCTCCATGCTCTACTGTGGGAAACCCACCTTCGATTTTTGCCCCTATCCTTTGGGTTGGTGAATCCTCTGTAACCAAATCAGGGAACCTGGATTCCAGGCTTTTAAGCTTTCTCATAAGCCTGTCATAGTCAGCATCGCTTATAATAGGATTGTCTTTAATATAGTAATAGTAATTGTGCCTGTTGATTTCATCCCTTAGTTTTTCTGCAATAATTTCTGCTTTATTTTTGCTAATTTCTTCAATATTTATTTTTTTAAAATCATCAACACTATAGCTTTTCTCTTTTCGTATCTTCATAAAACCAC
>JAGYOJ010000229.1 GCA_018399435.1 Actinomycetota bacterium
TATCATGGAGATCTCCCTGCACTGTGCCTATAAGTATTTTCCCTTTTGAAGGAGTATCTGATTCAGTAAGCAAGGGCTTTATTATATCCATAGCTGCATGCATAGCCCTTGCTGCAATAAGGACTTCTGGTATATACATCTCATTTGCCTTAAACCTCTTCCCTACTACATTCATGCCCTGTATTAAGCCCTCATTTAAAATCTCTTCTGCACTTACTCCATCATCTACCAGTTTTTGCGTAATTTCCTTGCTTTTAACATTATCGCCATCAATTATTGAGTCTGCAAGTTCTTGATATTTTGCCACGTAGGCCTCCTTAATATAATAATGATTTTTAATTAAGAGTAACCCTTTTATAAATACTCTTACTTTATATATTTTAAAGAATAAGAAACCTTTTATTTGCTGGTTTTACGGATTGCAAAATATTAAAAGACCTTCTTTGGTATATTTTCCAATAGGTTTTTATAAATATTTTATTCATTTTTAACCCCCCAACAGATATTTATTATACCATAGTTATGAGCAAATACTCAAAACCCTTTTAATGGGTAATTGCATATATGTCTCCACAAACAAATACTTTGGAAGGCAAATTTTTAAGTATATTATTAAAAACTTTAGCCCCAACCCACTTACCTAATGCTAGGTTTACAGTTTCACCTATTGAATAATTAAACCTGTAATCCGCCATTGAGCTTAAATGTTTTACTATATCTATTGCAGATAAAATAAATTCTTCTGTAGGAGTAAACTCAAAAGATATGCCCTTGATGGGCACAGACAAGCCCTTTATAACTTTATTTTCATATCCTTCAACATCAATTTTGCAAAAAGATGGCTTGCCGTATTCTTCTATTAATTTATCTAAAGTTAAGGTTTTTACTTCCCTTCTCTTCTGCCAATTAAAAACTGAAGTTTCCCCAAAAAAAATATCCCCGGATTTTAAATTATTCATCCATTTCTTAGACATTGAAGAAATAGTATGTGAATCGCTAATCATTATGGTGGCATAACCTTCAATATCGCTTATTGCTTTGTTAATTAATGTAACTTTTTTATTATTTCCATATTTTTTTTTAAGCTTAGCCATGCACTTTGATTGCGGTTCGACTGCAATTACTCTTGCCCCAAGCCTTAAAAAAATATCTACCATGCTCCCAATATTGGCCCCTATGTCAAAAACCAAGTCCTCTTTGTTTATAAATCTAGAGTAAAATTTTATAAGTTTTTTTCTATTAAATATATCTATAAAAGATAGAGAGGTATTATAAATATATTTATATACCCCCAGCTTTCTTAACAAGTTAATTCCGCTGCTTGAAAGTTTATATAATATTTTTTTAGAAGATATTCCCTTATCCATTTTTTTTCTTTTAGTCATTTAAATTTTTATACATTCTTAAAACATTTAAGGCTTTAAAAGTTATCCACCTGCTTGGTTTTCCTTTCTTTTCTATATTTGCTATAAATCTTTTATTATAAGTGTTTTCCAGCTTCCATTTGCCATCAATTCCCATTTTAGATATTACAAGATTTATAGCCTCATCCATCCTCTTGTCCCGGTAGCCCAAATTTAAAAGTATTTCCAGTATTTCTAAAACATCTGTATTCCACATCAAGGGAAAGCCAAATTTAAGCCATATTGGTTTTGAAACCTTATCTAAATCCCTGCTCCTTTTATAAATACTGTGTTTTAATAAATACCCGGCTGCTTCACCTATAGCCTCTTTTACTGGCCTGCTTCTTCTTTCTTCTGGTATCTCAGCTAAAGCTTTAAGAGCTTTTACAACACCCATATGACAACTATGCCTTCCCCAGCAACTTTCATACCTGTCATAAGGCCAGCCAGTTGGCGCATTTCTTATTCCATCATCAAATCTCTGGTAATTGGCTATAAAATTAATGCTTTTTTTAACTCTGGGATCATTCAAATAACCAAACCTTATAAGAGAGAAAACCATATTACCGGTAAGGCAAGGAAGTATCCCATCCTTACTTCCCCCACTATATTTATCCCCCTTATATGAAAAGCCTCCGCTGTTTTTAATATAAGAGTAGTCAAGTATAAAATCGCATGCTTTTTTAATTCTAACATCATTCTTGTCTGCGCCAAGCTGGGCAAGTATTATAATCTGCCAGACAGTTCCCTTATATTTAGACCTTACATAAAAATCCTGGGGATTTTCCCAATAACCTCCCTTTTTTTGCTTGGATAAAATTTTAGGCACAATGCCAGATTTCATTATATTAATTTTTTCTTCTTCTAAATCCC